>JAURMJ010000396.1 GCA_030830765.1 Quisquiliibacterium sp. | reverse complement strand
TGGAGAGGGCGACCCAGAGCCCGAAACCCAGCCCCAGGCTGGTCATCGGCTGCAGCGAACCGGCGGTCAGGGGCAGCAGCAGTGCTGCGATCACGGTCACCGCAAAGGCCCATTTCAGCCGGTGTGCCAGGGCCGGCAGTTCAGCCTTGCGCCAGCGCGCGATCGGTCCGATCCCCATCAGGAACAGCGCTGGAGCCATCAGCGGATAGAACACGGTGTCGAAGTAGGGGGGGCCGACTGAGATCTTGCCCATGTCAAGCGTATCCAGGATCAACGGATACATCGTGCCGATCAGCACGGCGGCCATTGCCACGATGAGCAGAATATTGTTGGCGAGCAGCATCGATTCGCGCGAGATGACGCCGAACCCGGGGCCAACTCCGATGGATGGTGCGCGCCAGGCAAACAGCGTCAAGGTGCCGCCGATGACAAAGGCAAGAAACGCCAGGATGTAGACCCCGCGCGCCGGGTCGGTTGCAAAGGCATGCACCGAGGTCAGCACGCCCGAGCGCACCAGGAAGGTCCCCAGCAGGCTCAGGCTGAAGGCCATGATGGCCAGCAGCACGGTCCAGCTGCGAAAAGCACCGCGTTTTTCCGTGACTGCCAATGAGTGGATCAGCGCAGTGCCGACCAGCCAGGGCATGAAGGATGCGTTCTCGACCGGATCCCAGAACCACCAGCCGCCCCAGCCAAGCTCGTAGTAGGCCCAGAACGAGCCCAGCGCGATGCCGACCGTCAGGAAAGCCCAGGCGATCGTGGTCCATGGCCGCGCCCAGCGAGCCCAGGCTGCGTCGAAACGGCCTTCGAGAAGCCCTGCCACCGCAAATGCGAAGGCGACGGCGAAGCCAACGTAACCCATGTAGAGCAACGGCGGATGGAAGACCATCCCGGGGTCCTGCAGCAGCGGATTCAGGTCTCGGCCATCTGCCGCTGAGGGAACAAGGCGCTCAAACGGATTCGAGGTAAACAGCACGAACAGAAGGAAACCGACCGTGATCAGCGACAGGGTACCCAGCACCCGAGCCCGCAGCGTGGCCGGCAGCGAGCCTGAAAAGAGGGCTACTGCGACGGTCCAGCCAGCCAGCATCAACACCCAGAGAAGGATGGAGCCCTCATGCGACCCCCAGCTGGCAGCAATCCGATAGGCCAGCGGCAGTTCCAGGTTCGAATGGCTGGCGACGACCTTGACCGAGAAATCATTCGCTGCAAAGGCGGCAATCTGGCACCCGAATGCAAATGCAACCAGGCCGAACTGCGTCAGGGCAGCGGCAGGTGCGACAGCCATCATCCGAGGATCACGGCGCCAGGCGCCGAGCAGCGCGATCAAGCCGGACAGCAGGGTCAGCGGCAGCGCCAGAATCAGCGCGAAATGTCCGAGTTCGGGAGTCATATCGGCATCCTTACTGGTTCCTGGCGGCAGCCGGTTTATCGATGAACTGAGCTGGTGCGCCAACCGGGTGGCCCGCTTTCTTCAGTGCCTCGGCGGCTTCCGGCGGCATATAGTTTTCGTCATGCTTGGCCAGCACTTCGCTGGCGCGAAATGCGCCATCGGGTTGAATGGCACCTTGCGCGACGATGCCCCGTCCTTCCTTGAACAGATCGGGCAGGATGCCCTTGAAGTTCACGGTCATGCTCTTGGCATTGTCAGTGACGCGAAAGACGACTTCGGTCCCGTCGCCTGTGCGCTTGACGCTGCCAGGTTCCACCAGCCCGCCGATGCGAAAATTCTTGCCTTTCGGCGCTTCGCCGTTCGCCACCTGTGTGGGCGTGAAAAAGAACACCAGGTTGCTCTGGAAGGCATTGAGAACCAGTGTGGCGGCGATGCCCAAGGCTGCGACGCCGGCGGCAATCCAGATCATGCGTTGGTGACGCGATTTCATTCGGAGTCCTCGTCGATGGCTTCCAGCACCCGGTTGTGAGCGCGCTGGCGGTGACGCTTAAGAGCAACCAGCTCGATGATCACGACCAGCGTCAGCATCGCGTACGAGCTCCAGATGAAGTAACCATGCCCACCCATCTTCAGCCACTCGATCATCGCCCACCCCTCACGAGACGACGCGTCCAGTCGGCATGCGCCTCGCGTTCGAGGATCAGACTGCGCACCCGATTCAGCGCGACGGCGATCGTGTAGAACCAGGCTGCGAAGGCCATCAGCAGCATGGCCAGCAACATTGTCTGCGCCATCTTCGGCGAGGAGGTCAGCGAGACGCTGGCACCCTGATGCAAGGTGTTCCACCAGCGGACCGAAAAGTAGATGATCGGCACGTTGACCACACCGACCAGCGCCAGCAGTGCGCTGGCCTTGTCAGCCCGGCGCGGATCATCAATAGCCGCACGCAGCGCCATGAAGCCCAGATACAGAAACAGCAGGATCAGCGTTGAAGTGAGTCTGGCGTCCCAGACCCAGTAGGTGCCCCAGGTCGGGCGACCCCAGAAGGCGCCGGTCCACAGTGACACGAAAGCGAACATCGCACCGGTTGGGGCCAGGGCCTGCGCCATCATCGCAGCCATCCGGGTCTTCCAGATCAGCGAGGCCGCGCACCAGCCGGCCATCACCAGGTAAGTGAACATGGCCATCCAGGCAGCCGGGACGTGGATGAAAATGATCCGGTAGGACTCACCCTGCTGGTAATCGGTGGGTGCCACGAAGAATCCGACGTAAAGCCCCGCGACGGCCAGGAGCGCGGCCGCCCACCCGAACCAGGGTGTCATGACACCCGCGAGTGGGTAAAAGCTCGCTGGCGAGGAAAATCTGAACCAGTGGATTCGCGACATCGTGCCTATTCGTAAGCGATTCTAACCGCCGCAGCGGTGACGACCGGCCCGAAGACCCAGGTGAGGATCAGGCCGGCACCCAGCAATGACAGGTGAGCCTCAGCGCCTAGACCGGCAGCTGTCGATTCTGCCGCACCCGCACCGAAGATGAGCACCGGAACCGCCAGCGGCAGGACCAGCAGCGCCAGCAGCGCGCTGCCCGAGCGTGTGCCCAGCGTCAGCGCTGCACCGATCGCACCCAGCCAGGAGAGGATCGGTGTGCCCAGCAACAGCCCCAGCGTGAGGGCTCCGATCGCGTCAGGCTGCATGCCGAACTGCACACCGGCCAGCGGGGCGAGCAGCACCAACGGCAGGCCATTGGTCAGCCAGTGCGCCAAGACCTTACCTGCAACCAGTGCGGGCAAGGAGGCTGGTGCAAGAACCAGTTGCTCGAGTGAGCCGTCACCATGATCCAGCGCAAAAAGTCGGGGCAGTGACATCAGAGAGGCCAGCAGCGCGGCAACCCAGGCAATGCCCGGCGCAATCTGCTCAAGCAGCCCGGGGTCCGGACTGACGCCCAGCGGGAACAGTGAGATCACCAGCACGAAGAACACGATGATCAGTGCGAGTTCGGCGCGCGAACGCATCGCCAACAGCAGATCACGTCGGCAGGCCCAGATGATGGCTGAACCGGCTGCCATCACAGGCGAGGCGTTTGCTGCGCGTTGCGAGGCGCTCATCATTCGACGCCCAGACGCAGGTTGATCGGTTCGCGGATGGTCGCAAAGGGCAGATGCGTGGCAATCACAGCACAGCCGCCCCGCGTCAGATAGTCGTCCAGCAGCTGGGCGAACAGCTGCTGCCCGTCGGTGTCCAGCGCGGTAGTCGGCTCGTCCAGCAGCCAGAGCGGGCGATGAGTCAGCGACAGTCTGGCCAGTCCAAGGCGGCGGCGCTGCCCTGCGGACAGCCGGTTTAAGCCAAGTCGACGCTGCCGCGCCAGGCCGACGCGGTCGAGCGCCGACTGAATGATTTGCGAATCAGGCTCGGCTGCCGCCGGACCCAGATCAAGCGCTGCCTGCATGGCCAGATTTTCGGCGGTGCTCAGCTGATCCTTCCACCCGGCTGCGTGCCCTTGGTAGAGCAGGTTCGCATGCCAGGTCGGATCTGAGGCGATTCGTGCTTCTCCCTGCCAGTGAATCTCGCCTGAGGTTGGCGCCATCAGCCCCGCCAGCAGACGCAGCAGCGTCGATTTTCCAGACCCGTTGGACCCGGCAAGCATCAGCCATTGTCCGCGATCGACGACAAAGTCGAGCCCGGAAAACAGCGTGCGATGACCGAGCGTGCAACCCAGCGAAGCCACCTGGAGCAGGGGCGTGCTCACGGGATTCTCTGGTCGATGAGGACCTGAATGTCACGGGTCCCTGGTTTGACCTGAGTGCTCGTGCCGATCAAGTCGCCCGACTGACGCATTGCGTTGCCGCTGCGACTGATTCGCGCCTCGATGACCAGCTCCTGTGATGTCGAGATCAGTCGCTGCGGGTTCATCGCCTGGGCATCGCTGAGCTCAAAGGACAGCGGCCATTGGCCGGTGTTCATTCTGGTGGCCGCCAGCGGAATTCGAGAACCATCGGTCCCCCGGGCCAGGACAAACAGCGTCGTACCTTCGGGAACCTGTCCGCGCAGTGAGTCATCAAGGGTGATGCTGCCCGAGACGGTGCTGCTCGCGAGACCCGGAGCTGTCTGCGCTGCGGCCGACTGCGCTGTGGCTGAACCTGGGACCGGGCTCGCTGCCAAAGCAGCGTTCCCGGACGGTCCGTCAGCAGCAACGCCTCGCCCGCCCTCAGCGGGTGAACTGCCTTTGTCTTTTTGGCTCAGTTCCTTTTCGATCCGGGTGATCACTTCGCCGATTTGAAGCGCTTCGTTTGAGTCCGGAGTCATGGACTGGACCAGCTGTCGCATCAGGCCAAGGGCGCGCTCAAGATGACCCGCCCGGTACTGCGCCGCAGCCATCAGCGCGACCGATTTCTGTTCATTCGGATCTATCTTGAGGGCGCGTTCAAGCAACTGAATCGGCTGACCGGAGAAGTCACCGCCCTGGCCAAGGACGAGCACCTCGGCATAGTCGGCCAGCACACGGGCCTCCTCAGGCAGCAGGGCAACGGCTTTTTCCAGCGCCGCGCGGGCGGCGGGGATGTTGTTGGCCATGCGTTGCGCCTGACCCAGCACAGCCCAGGCTTCGCCGTCCCGCGGCGCTTTTTCAACGCGTTTTTGCAGATCGGAGATCGTTCGGTTCAGCGAGGCTTCGGACACTTCGCCCCGTAACTCGGCGGCATCCAGTCCAATGATCGCAGGCGAACCGATCAGCCCATAGACGATGACCGCGGTGAGCGGCAGTACAACGGCCAACCCTGCCGAAAGGACAATGGGCCGCTTGCGCTTGGGGCCTTGATTGGCCGAGGGGTTCGTATCCGATGCATCGATGGGCAGCAGGGTGGCCGCTTCATCAAGCAGATCGTCCTGAGCCTGGCGGGCCTCGTCGTCGCTGAGGCGGCCGGCAAGCCGTTCGGCTTCAATTTCAGCGCGTCGATCGCGATAGATCGCAATCCTGCGGGCTTCGTCGCTCGACGGATCCGAGGCGTCAGCCTGCCGGCTGCCACCGAGCAGTGGAAGTACAAGTGAAGCTGTCGCGGCACAGGCAAGCACCGCGATCGCAAGCCAGAACCAGATCATGTGGGAAGTGCGCAGATCGCAAAGCGGTGGTGAAGCCAGATTGTCTCATAGCGGCTGTGCAGCTTTCGGGTCGACTGACGTCTCTCAGCGGGCCTTGATCCGCACCCCGTCAGCGACCGTATCCGGCGGATAGACGATCACGGTTTCTCCGACGGATAAGCCCTTGCTGATCCAGGCCTGATGCTGATTGCGGGCCTCCAGTGTGACCGATCGAAGACGGGCAGTGCCCTCCTGTGCAACGAAGACGGACCACTGTCCCTGATTGCGAAACAGCGCCCCGATCGGCACAACCGGTACCTGGGCCTTGTTCATCACGATGATGCTGGCCTCGATTCGGAATCCATCGCCCAGCGTTGGCGGCCTGTCTTGTGCGGAGGAAAAGTCGACGATCACATTCACCCGTTGCTCCTCGACACCGAGTGTCGAGATCTTTGTGCGCCCGCTCGGCTCGACCCGCTGCACTGTACCCAGCAGAGCCGGGCTGCTGCGAGACGCCACCAGCCGGACGGGCATGCCGGCCGCGATGCGCAGGGCATCCTGGGAGAGCACTTCGATGACGGCTTCAAGTGAATTTGGATCACCGATCTCGATCAGCGGCGCGCCCAGCGCAACCGTGGTCTCACTTTCCTGCGCCAGCCTGAGGACTTGTCCGGCAACCGGTGCGCGGATCTCGATCCGAGCGAGCGCCTGAGCGGACTGCGGATCCCCGTTGCCCATCTCCAGCGTGACCTGGGCCAGAGCCAGTTCATGCTGGCTGGCATGTTGTTCGAAGCGGGCGGCCTTCAGTACCTGCTCCTGCTGGGCAAGCTTCAGCCGGGCATCCTCAAGCGTTGCCGGCGAGACGAAGCCCTTTGTGGCCAGTTGTTCGACGCGCTGTGTTTCGGATCTGGCCAAGTCACGGGCCGCAACTGCGCGCGCCAGCTGCGCGTCAACTGCCTGTTTGCGGGCCTGTGCGGCGCCTACCCGCTCGCTCAGTTCGGCGATCGTGCGCGCGTCGCGCAGCTGGGGCGGAGTCGGGCGCAGCACGGCAAGGATGGTGTCCTGTCGGACCAGATCCCCGACTTTCAGCGAGATCCGCTCAAGACGCCCGGCCGTTGGGGCGGCCACCAGATAGCGATCGCTAACCCGGGTCTTTCCTTCCTCGTCAATCGTCTGTTCGAAATCGGCCAGCGTGATGAGGCGAGTTTCGACCAAGGCCGGTTGTGGCCGGAACGCCCAGATCGACGCTGCGGTCAGTGCGACT
>JAURMJ010000395.1 GCA_030830765.1 Quisquiliibacterium sp. | reverse complement strand
TCACGGGCTGGGGCAGGCGGCGGATTGACAGCATCATGCGGGCGCAGCGCTGAAACAAATCGTGGAAATATGCGCGCCCGCCGTCTTCGGCCTGCCGCCCGGCTTGCATTTCTTTCAGGTCGTGGCCGGCACAAAATGCCTTGCCCGCGCCGGTGAGAATCAATACACGGGTCTGCTCATCAGCCTCCAACTCATCGATTCGCTGTGCGAGCGCCTCACGTAACTGGCGCGACAGCGCATTCATTGCCGCCGGACGATTCAGCGTCAGCACCGCATAGCCCTCGGCAAATTTTTCGACCTGCAAGACCGATGAATCATTCATGGCGCGCTCCGTGACCAAGCAAAACCCAAGGACTGCGCCCTCGCGATGCTGCGAGGGCGCACCCGGCCTGAATCAGCGACGACCGGGTTCCGTCACAGCCTATCAGGCTGCGACCACCTTCCCGGTCCGCCAGCCGATCCTGCTACCAAGCCAGATCGCGCAACCAAGCACCAGCAGAATGAAAGGCAGCGACATCAGATTCAAAACGGTCCAGCCGTTGACAAACAGCAGTGCACCTGACGAGGCCGATGACGTGACCATCACCGAGAACACGCAGACGTCCATGAAACCTTGCACACGGATTCGCTCGCTCGGGCGATACGAACTGGTGAGCAGCGTGGTCCCGCCGGTGTACATGAAGTTCCAGCCGACACCGAGCAGAAACAGCGCAGCAACAAACTGCATCAGTTCCACGCCAGACAATGCAATCCCGACACAAGCCAGCATCAGCACACAGCCAATCGCGA
This sequence comes from Quisquiliibacterium sp., assembly GCA_030830765.1. GTDB lineage: Bacteria > Pseudomonadota > Gammaproteobacteria > Burkholderiales > Burkholderiaceae_E > Quisquiliibacterium. The sequence continues at coordinate 2,054 of JAURMJ010000395.1, read as the reverse complement.
TGATCTGCAGCACACCGAACCGAGCAATCAGCGATCCTGTGATCAGCCCGGGCGCGAACATCCCGACAACGTGCCATTCGATGACAAAAGCAGCCGACTCGAATGGATGGCGACAGACCTCCATTGCCAACGGCGTCGAGACCATCAGCAGGTTCATGATCCCGTAACCGAGGGCTGCGGTCATGATGGCAAACCAGCAGCGGGGCTCGCTCAGGATCTCCCGTAAGGGCCGCGCATCGGTCCCTGTCTTGGCCAGACCAAGCGCCGGCAGACGCAACAACTGAACGAGCAGCAGAGAAAGCACCGCAAACCCGATCAGCGACAGGTAGGTCCCTGCGAACCGGGTCTCAAGCAGCGTGCTGGACGACTTGGCCAGCTCCGGGCCCAGTACCCCGCCGGCAATACCGCCAGTTACAACCAGCGAGATCGCCTTCGCCCGGAAGGATGGTTTGTATTTGTCAGCGATGTCGGCGGCCGCAAAACGCAGACTGGCCCCGAACGCGTTGTACAGACCCAGAACAAAGGTCGCAAAGCACAGCATCGGCAGACTTTTCTGGGTCATTGCATACCAGGCCAGGGTCGCTCCAATCATCGCGACGACAGACCCGATCGTGTAACCCATCCGTCGGCCGAACCGGTTCATCACGGCAGCAGCTGGCATCGCCCAGATCGCTGCGCCCAGCACGTACCCGGTGACCGGCAAGGTCGCCATCAGCATGGTGTCGGCGATCGCCAGACCGGCGAGACCGTTGACGACGATCAACGTCGTATTGTTGGTGAACAACAACGCCTGCAGCGCTGTGAGCAACGAGAGTTGAACCCTGAGAGATGCAAGCATGCGGCAGACCTCGACGCCTTTCGTCCTCGACCTGCTGGAGCGAATGACGCAAAAAGTGGCGAGTATAGAGACCTGCGCAGTCCAGCGGTTGAGCGCAAGCCCACCCACCGAACTGCGGCTTTCGCTAGAATCGCGGATTAAACAAAATCTTTCAGCTTTTTCCCGGGAGTTTCCTATGTCGATGGCCGACCGCGATGGGTTCATCTGGTACGACGGCAAGATGGTCGATTGGCGTGACGCCAAGCTGCACGTCCTGACCCATTCGCTACATTACGGAATGTCGGTGTTCGAAGGCGTGCGCGCCTACAAGACAGACCATGGCACCGCGATCTTCCGCCTGCAGGAGCACACGCGCCGCCTGTTCAATTCGGCCAAGATCTTCCAGATGACGATCCCGTTCGAATTCGACGAGATCGTCCAGGCGCAGCTTGCGACCGTCCGCGATAACAAGCTCGAGTCCTGTTACATCCGCCCGATCGCCTGGATCGGCTCGGAAAAACTCGGGGTCTCCCCGAAAGGCAACTCGGTGCATGTCGCGATCTCGGCATGGCCGTGGGGTGCTTATCTGGGCGAAGACGGTATCGCCAAAGGCATCCGCGTCAAGACCTCGTCATACACACGCCACCACGTCAACGTATCGCTGGTGCGGGCCAAGGCCAGCGGCTACTACATCAACTCAATCCTGGCCAATCAGGAAGTGACCGTGCATGGCTACGACGAGGCACTGCTGCTTGACACCGAAGGCTATGTTTCGGAAGGCTCCGGCGAGAACGTCTTCATCGTCAAGAGTGGCAAGCTGTACACGCCCGACCTCGCTTCCTGTCTGGACGGCATCACGCGTGACGCGGTCATGACCATGGCGCGCGACATGGGCATCGAAGTCATCGAAAAGCGGATCACTCGGGACGAGATGTACTGCGCCGACGAAGCCTTCTTCACCGGCACGGCTGCCGAAGTCACGCCGATCCGCGAACTTGACGACCGCATCATCGGCCCGGGTCATCGCGGCCCGATCACCGAAAAGCTGCAGGCGCTGTTCTTTGATGTCGTCGGCGGTCGCAGCACCCAATACAGCCATTGGCTGAGTAAAGTCTGATCGCCATGCAAGCAAACGCCCCCACCGGCAATGCCGTCGAACTGGACGGCGATGACCTGCCAGCCTTCTGCCCGAATCCGCGGATGCCGATCTGGAGTGGCCACCCGCGCGTCTTCATCG
>JAURMJ010000394.1 GCA_030830765.1 Quisquiliibacterium sp. | reverse complement strand
GCCGGCAGGAATTCGCCCGGTGAAACCATGCGCCCGTTGGCATCACGCATCCGAAGCAGCACTTCGTAACGCAGTTGACCATCGCGCAGGGCCTCGCCCAGCGGCTCGATGGTCTGAGCCCACAACTCGAAGCGGTCCGGTCCCTTTGCAACGGCACCGCGAATCCGGTTCAGGACATCGATGTCATTCTGCTGTTCTAGGACGGAGACATCATCCGTGTGATACCAGACGAAGCGGCCCCGACCCGCAGCCTTGGCTGCATAGCAGGCCGTGTCGGCAGCCTGATAGAGCCACGCCAGTGTGGTCTCCCCCGCAGTAAATGTGACAAATCCGATGCTGGCGCCCACCTCAAAGGGTTTGCCGTCCCAGACGAAACGTGCGTCGCGAATCCGATCGAGCAACTGCTGAGCAAGTTCTGAGGCAAGCTCTCGGCTGATGCCGGGTAGTATCAGACCGAACTCGTCGCCCCCAAGACGGGCAACGGTACTGCCCGCCGGACACCAGTCCTGCAACAACCCAGCCAGCTGCCTCAAATAGACATCGCCGGCTGGATGACCGACCGTGTCGTTGATGGCTTTGAACTGATCCAGATCGAGATAGCCAAAGCAGTTCTTCTCGCGGGAGTCGCTGGTCAGCAGACTTTGCGCCGCATTCTCAAACCCTTGCCGATTGAGCAGCCCGGTGAGCGTGTCATGCGTCGCCTGATAAGCCTTGTCCGCCAGTTCAGCTTCCAGGGCCTCGCGAGTGCTCTGGATCCGCTCCTCAAGGCGATTGAATCCGATGAACAAACGCTCTGCTTCGAGAATGTCATCCGCGGTTTCCAGACGCAGACCGCCAGTTTCAGAGGCCGGGTTATCGACGGCAGTGAGCAACTTGTGGATAGGCCGCACATAACGGCTGGCAGCCCGGTTTGCAAGCCACCAGGCCAGAAGCAGCAGGAACGGAATGAAGATAATGTCCGTGACCAGGTTGGCCTTCAATCGCTGGGGCAGTGACGTACTGCGGGTCCGGTAGATTGCAGCGCCCAGGTTCTCTCCGCTGAGCTGCAATGGGAAGACATGCCAGTAATCGCCCTGCCACAGTGAACTGGCCGGGACTTGCCCAGGGCTGTCAGGGGCTGCAACGCCTGCGCCGGCATACTGAAAGCGCGCTCGCCCTTCGGAATCATAGAGCCACAAGCCCTGTAACCTGGGGAATCGTTCCATCTTCAGCACAAATTCGGCGGCTTTGTCCGGACTGCCCGCCAGCGCCACTTCAATGAGGTCATCCTGGACCAGACCATGAAAGTTGGCCGCTTCCGTATCAAGGCGTGCCTGTTGCTGCTTGAGCTCAAACAGATCGAACACAACGGTTGTGGCAACCACCACCACACTGCATAAGGTCGCAATGACGAGAGTCAGCCGAATGCGCAAAGAAAGTTTGCGTACGCCTCGCCGGGGCAGGTCAATGCTCATGCGGGCAGAATCAGCGCGGCTTGGCGCGCGATTGCTCCGGACTGACGATCGGTAAGGTCGAATCGTTACCCCATTCCTTCCAGGACGCATCGTAATTGGCAACGTCGTAACCGAGCTCACGCAACACCAGATACTGCAGCGAGGACACCAGCCCAATGCTGCAGTAGGTGATGATTTTTCTATCTTTGGGCAGATCCTGATAGAGCATTGCCAGCTCAGTTTTAGGCTTCAGATGCAAGCCGTCCGCGGTGAGGTTCTTCGATACGGCGATGTTCCGCGCCTGCGGAATATGACCAAATCGCAGTGCCTCGGACTCGAGACCTACGTAGTGAGATCGTTCCCGGGCGTCCAGGATGACGTAGGACTGCGGCTTGCGAGTCGCCAGCAGGGTCGTGAAGCGCGTGGCGAGCCGCCGGGGATTGACGGTCGGCACATATTGCGTTGCCTCATAAGTTGCTGCCACCTGGCTCAGATCCATCCCTGCCTGCTGCCAGGCAGACAAACCACCATCCAGCAGCTTGACTCGCTCATGACCGTAGACCTCCAGCATCCAGAGTAATCGCGCCGCATGCAGCATGCGACCGCCGTCATAAACGATGACAAGGTCTGTCTTGCGCAACCCGGCCGCACCGAACAGAGCCTGCGCCTGCGGCAACGGCGGGATCCGACCATTGTCAGTTCGATTCTCAAACGTATTCAAATACGGAAAGCTGCGAGCCCCGGGGAGGTGGCCTTGCCGGTAGTCGCCAACCGGACGGGCATCCAGCACAACGACATCGGCTCTCTGCAACAGCCCATTCAGCGTTTGCGGGTCAATTCGCAGTTCACCCGAGGCCCAGGCGGAACAACTGAATAACGCAAGACAAATGAAATGTCCCAGGGATCTGATCACAGAGACAAGGCTCCTGGGTCCTGAGGGTAGCGGTCACGACAAAAGTCCATTAGCGCACCTTGGAACAATGAAATTGAAAAGTTCTCGCAGCATAGCGAGGATGACTTCCGATAGTAAGTCATGCCCGCTGCGAAAGCAGTTTGATACGTGGATGTACGCGCCCAATCACCCGAGACGACTCGCGGCACGCTGAGAGGCTTAAATCTTTCTCGCCAACCCGACCGGCAACCGACTGACCCGGATCATTTCATCATTGGTCAGCAGCGCATCATCATCCAGACAGGCCTGTGCGAAATCCATGCCGTCGAGCCCCCAGAATATTTCCCCGTCAATGGCCAGTGTAGGGACCCCGAAAATGCCCTGTTCGGCCGCTTCGGCCGTATTGCGTCGCAACTGCTCCTTGACCGAGGCAGATCCGAGCGAAGCCGGCTCAATTCCCAAATTGCCGATCATCTCGAGTAAGACATGTTCATCAGCCGGGTCAGCACCGGTATTCCACAGCCCTTCAAAGATCGCCCGAACCGCGGTGGGTTCGTTATCCGCCGCAATCGCAAGGCGCAGATAAGGCAAGGGATTGAAAGGATGCGCAGCGGGGAATCGAAACGGAATCCTCTCGCTTGCCGCTTTCCAGGTACACCACCGATAGGTCCAGACCCTCTTGGGGTCAATCTCGGCGGGCCCCTTATTACCCCAGTGCTCAAGCAGTCCCGCGAAAAGTACCGGGTGATAACAGATCTGAAACCGTGTTGACAGCCGTTCGACCTTCCGCAGCGCAAGATAGGCAAACGGCGAGATGAAATCGAAGTACCAGTGAATAGTTTTCATCCCTGAATTAACCCATCAAATCGCCCCCGTGAACAGTCTGAGTGGACACCGCGATACCAGACGCCAGAACCTTCAGGCTTGGGATACGCAACTACGCTCTATGACAACACAGCGCGTCTGCCTCAGCCGTCAATGACACGCAGTCTTGATCAAGCGGCGAACTGGTTTTAAATTCCTTTCTGAGGAGACCCGTGCATGAACACAAGTCTTGAAATTGCCAAGGCGTTTGAACAAGCCATTGCCAACTCAAATGATGTGGGCCCAACCAATGAACAAGGCGAAGCACTTGATGTTTTCGTTCCGTTGGACGAAGACTATTCGGTTGGGTTGGTACGGAACACCTGCCGTGAGGCCTGGATGCTGTGTGTTGAGTGCGAACTTGGGGATCTATCCCTCGATGACCGGGAACACTTTCTGGATACGTTACTGGAGACGACCGCCATCAGCCGCACAGGATCGGGTCGCATCGCCGGTTTGACGCCCGAGGGACGGCTCGCCCTCTATTCCCGCATTTCGGAAACTTGCAGCGCCCAAACCATCGAAGGGATGATCGAGGCAAGTCGCACCCTATTGAAGAATTCCAGGACTCATCCAGACGGGGAAACGGCATCGCCGGACTCGGCGCCGACGTCCTGGCTGAAACTTTGAGTCGTGAGGTGAACTGATGAGCATGGAGGCTTTCAACGCCCTGTTGCGGGAAATTGATCCTGACATGGCACGCGGCATGCCGCGGCATGCCGCGTGCCATGTCAGGATCAATTTCCCGCAACAGGGCGTTGAAAGCCTCCAT
>JAURMJ010000045.1 GCA_030830765.1 Quisquiliibacterium sp. | reverse complement strand
CCGGTAATACTTGGTCCAGGCCTCGAAGCTCGACTCAGCGACGCTTTGCAGTAGGCGGCCGGGCGATCTGGCAACCTGCGTGATCGTCGAGGCCAGCGAATTCAGATAGGCGTCGCGCTTGATCGCGCCGCTGCGCACGAGCATCAGATCGTCGTAGTAAGACGTGAAGCCCTCGAATACCCAAAGCAGGCGGGTGTAGTTTTCCCGCTCCAGATCATAGGGTGTGAAGGCGGCTGGCTTGATCCGCTTGACGTTCCAGGCATGAAAGTACTCATGACTCGCCAGACCCAGAAAGCGTCGATAGCCGTCCCCTGCCTTTTGCATCCCCGCATGGGGAAGGTCTGCACGTGCAGCGATCAGTGCTGTGCTGGCACGATGCTCCAACCCGCCGTACCCGTCGCCGACTACCGTTGTCAGGAATAGGTAGCGTTCGAACGGAGCTTGACGCTTGCGGGGGTCGAACAGTCGGATTTGCGCTTCGCAGATTGCCGACAGATCTTTTGCCAGCCGCGATGCATCACAGTCGTGTCGGCCGGTGATCACCATCGCATGCGGTGTTCCGCAGGCCTGGAATTCGACCACGGTGAAACGTCCCATTTCAACCGGGTGGTCAATCAGTTCGTCATAGTCAGCGGCTTCATAGAGCCCGAAACCCCATTGAGCTGCTCCGGCTCGCGGCAACGTCGTGGCAACTTTCCAGTCGGCTAAGCCGGGATCGGACGGTGCGCACAGCTCGACCTGATGGGGTTCTGATTCTCTGCCCAGGACACGCAGAAAAAGACTCGTGCCATTGAAGAAGCCATGGGATGCATCCAGATGCGCGCCGCGCACGGATAAATCCCATGCATAAACCCGGTACCGCACGCTGATCGGGCCACGGCATGGGGCAAGCTGCCAGGTATGCTTGTCCGTCTTTTCGATGGATACCCTGCGCCCATTCGATTGCGCCTCGACGTCAATGACGTGTCTGGCAAAGTCACGGATCAAATAGCTGCCCGGAATCCAGGCCGCAAGTGCGAGACGCAGGCCCGTCGGGTCCGGGTCCTGCACGACGAGCCGAACCTCGAACAAGTGACCGTGCGGGTCAACGGCATTGACTTCGTATCGAATTGAGCAGCCGCTGTCAGCCCGCATCTTCATGATCTGAAATCCGTCCGGTTCAGCGGTTAACGTCAACAACGACGCGGCCGCGAACATTGCCTGCGAGTACATCCGCTGCACGGGAAATTGCCTCTCCCAGCCCGATCTCCGTGGTGATCGCATCCAGGCTGCCGAGATCAAAGTCGCTTGCAAGGCGAGCCCAGGCTGCTTTGCGATCGGTCATCGGGCACATCACCGAATCAATGCCGATCAGATGGACGCCTCGCAGAATGAAGGGCGCAACCGTAGCCGGGAAATCCATGCCTTGAGCCAGTCCACAGGCCGCCACGACACCTTTGTAGCGAGTCTGAGCGCACGCGTTGGCCAGGGTGTGCGAACCGACGCAATCGACAACGCCGGCCCAACGCTCCTTTTGCAAGGGCTTGCCGGGCTCAGACAGCAGCTTGCGATCGATCACTTCGCTGGCGCCCAGGGCCATCAGGTAATCGGCTTCGCTGGTGCGACCGGTTGATGCAACAACCCGGTATCCCCAGCGAGACAGAATGGACACTGCGACACTGCCGACACCACCCGCAGCCCCGGTCACCAGCACCTCCTGACCGCGAGCCACTCCTCCTCGTTCAAGAGCAATCGCACAAAGCATCGCGGTGTAGCCCGCGGTTCCGATCGACATCGCCTGTTTGGCGCTGATCGTATTCGGTAGCGGAACCAGCCATTCACTTTTGAGCCGGGCCTTTTGCGCCAGGCAACCCCAATGGGTCTCCCCGACCCCCCAGCCATTCAGAATGACTTTGTCTCCGGGGCGCCACGCGGGGTTGTCCGAGTGCTCGATGATCCCGGCTCCGTCGACTCCCGGCACCATTGGCCACTTGCGCACAACCGGGGAACGATTCGTGATGGCCAGCCCATCCTTATAGTTCAGTGTTGACCATTCAATGCGAACCTCAACGTCGCCATCTCCCGCATTGCTCTTCAACTCTTCATCGCTGATCTCGCGAAGCGTCGCTTCGAAACCGGATTCAGACTTGTTGAGTACGATGCCTTTGAACATTGATCTTCCTTCTCAGATTTGCTGTTTCTCAGATTGCCGGTTGCTCAGGTCGGTTTCGCGCGCTTGTCGACGACGCGCTTTGCCTTGCCAACCGAGCGTTCAATTGATCCCGGGGATTCGACTTTCACAGTCGCATTGACGCCGATGTATGACTTGATTGCATGCGCAAGGGCGGTTTTCGCGCCGAGCGCGGCTGACGCATCGGCATGGGCCTCGGCTTTCACCTCGACACGTACCGTCAGCGTATCCAGCGGACCCTCCTTGTCCAGTTCGCAAAGATAATGGGGCGACAACTCGGGGCGCTGAAGGATCAGTTCCTCAATCTGAGACGGAAATACATTGACTCCGCGCACGATCATCATGTCATCGGAGCGACCAGTGATCTTTTGCATCCGTCGCATCGTGCGGGCTGTACCCGGCAACAGGCGGGTCAGGTCGCGAGTTCGATATCGGATGATCGGCAGCGCCTCTTTGCTCAGTGAGGTGAAGACCAGTTCGCCGAATTCGCCATCGGGCAGGACCTTACCCGATTCCGGGTCAATGATTTCCGGGTAGAAATGATCTTCCCAGATCGTCGGACCGTCCTTGGTTTCGATGCATTCATTGGCGACCCCGGGGCCCATGACTTCAGAGAGCCCGTAGATGTCGACGGCGTCAATGCCGGTGCGCTTCTCAATCTCTGCGCGCATTTCGTTGGTCCAGGGCTCCGCCCCGAAAATTCCGATGCGCAGGCTGCTGTCCTGCGGATTCAGACCCTGGCGCTCGAATTCATCCGCAATCGCCAGCATGTAACTCGGCGTCACCATGATGATGTCCGGCCCGAAGTCTTGTATCAGTTGAACCTGTCGCTCTGTTTGCCCGCCGCCGAATGGGACAACGGTCAGCCCAAGCCGCTCTGCGCCATAGTGCGCGCCGAGTCCGCCGGTGAAGAGGCCGTATCCATAGCTGACATGAACAATGTCACCGGCTCTCGCACCCGAGGCGCGGATCGATCGAGCAACCAGATTTGCCCAGTT
>JAURMJ010000393.1 GCA_030830765.1 Quisquiliibacterium sp. | reverse complement strand
CGCATGTTTGACGATCACGCAGGCCGGTGTCTCGAAGCTCTTGACACATTCCCAGGCCGCATCGGCGTCCGCGATGTTGTTGTAGGACAGCTCTTTTCCTTGCAGCTGCTGGGCGGTGACCAGCGAGCCAGGGGCCGGGTAAAGGTCACGATAAAAGGCCGCACGTTGATGCGGGTTCTCGCCGTAGCGCAGATCCTGGAGTTTGACGAAGCGGCTATTGGCCTGCTCGGAGAACTCGGCCAGTGAGCCATCGGGGCGGATGCGCGACAGGTAATCGCTGATGGCGGCGTCGTAGTTGGAGATCCGGTTGAACGCAGCGACCGCCAGCGCAAAACGGGTCGAATCGCTGACTTCTCCGTCACGTCGAAGCTCATCGAGCACCCCTGCGTACTGCGCCGCATCGGTCAGGACCGCCACGCCACGCCAGTTCTTTGCGGCAGAGCGAACCATTGCAGGGCCTCCGATGTCGATGTTCTCGATGGCGTCCTCGAGTGTGCAATCGGCACGTGCGACCGTGGCTTCGAACGGGTACAGGTTCACAACCAGCAGGTCGATCGTGCCGATACCGTGGTCGGCGATCGTGTTCATGTGCTCGGGCACTTCACGACGAGCGAGCAGGCCGCCGTGAATCGTCGGGTGCAGCGTCTTGACGCGACCATCGAGCATTTCAGGAAAGCCTGTGTAGTCGGACACCTCGGTGACCTTCAGGCCGGCCTGAGCCAGTAATTTGGCTGTGCCGCCGGTCGAGAGCAGTTCAACGCCCAGGCCAGCGAGTTCCTTCGAGAACTCAACAATTCCGTCCTTGTCTGAGACGCTGATCAGCGCGCGCTTCGGTCCATTGGCTGCTTGTGTCATCCTGGGTACGCCTCCCCGGCGTCGGTGGTCGGTGTTGATGGTTCCGGCGCATCGCCGGACAAGTCGGTGATCCGCACTGGTGATCTGAGCGGTCTTCGATTAACCGAGCAGGCCGTGTGTCTGCAGTTTCTTGCGCAAGGTGTTGCGGTTGATGCCGAGCATCTCGCTGGCGCGCAACTGATTGCCGCATGCCTGTTTCATCACGATTTCGAGCATCGGTCGCTCGACCGCGCGCAACACCATGTCGTAGATCGCGGTCGGGGGCGTGCCATCAAGGTCCCTGAAATATCTCTCCAGGCTGCGAGTAACTGCTTCGTCGATGGATTGCGGCTTGGTCATGCGACGCGCCTGTTCGTGAAAGGGGTGTCATTGGCGGCAGATTCAAATACGGTTGAACTGTCGTGTTCGTTCATCGACCGCTCGAAAAGAGCTTCGATGGCTCGTAACTGCTCGATCGGCGATTCGAGCGCGTTGAATTGGTCACGCGTTTTGTGCCACGCGGGCAATGCCGTCAGGTACCAGCCGACATGCTTTCGTGCAGTGCGCACGCCGGAAAACTCTCCGTAAAAAGCGTAGTGATCCAGCAAGTGCTCATGCAACAGTGTATGGACCTCCTGCAGGGACGGGGCCGGAAGCTGCTCACCGGTTGCCAGGAAATGTGCAATCTCTCGGAAGATCCATGGTCGTCCTTGTGCGGCGCGACCAATCATCACCGCATCAGCCCCAGTGCGTTGCAGCACGGTCAGCGCTTTTTGCGGCGAGTCGATGTCACCGTTGGCCACAAGGGGGATGCTGATCGCTTCACGGACTTGCGCAATGGTTTCGTATTCGGCATCGCCTTCATAGGCGCAGGCACGGGTGCGACCATGAATCGTGATCATCGCTGCACCGGCATCCTGCGCAAGCCGGGCCAGTCGGACGGCGTTACGTCGCTGCGGAGTGGGACCAGTTCGCATCTTGACCGTCACAGGCACGTCAACGGCTTGAACGACAGCCTCGATGATAGCCAGTGCGAGCGTCTCGTCGGCCATCAGGGCCGACCCGGAGAGCTTGTTGCAGACCTTTTTGGCCGGGCAGCCCATGTTGATGTCGATGATCTGTGCACCGCGTTCGACGTTAAAGCGTGCGGCCTGCGCCATCATCACAGGATCTGCGCCGGCAATCTGTACGGCCTTCGGCTCCATCTCGCCGGCATGGTCCAGTCGTCGCGCGCTTTTGACACTGGCCCAAAGCTGCGGATTGGAGGCGGCCATCTCGCTTACGGCGTAGCCCGCGCCCAGCCGCTTGCAAAGCTGCCGGAACGGACGGTCTGTGACGCCAGCCATCGGCGCAACGAAAACGTTGTTGCGCAGCTGGTGCGGGCCGATCTGCATGCAGGTGGATTCCTCTGTGATGCGCGGTAGCAGGATCGCAGTCCGAGCGGGGGGTTGAATTTTATCGAAAAACGGTTTGCACAAGAAATGAGCAGCTGACTGGGCTTATCGCCATCCGAACATGAAGTGGCTCGCAACCAGCCGGCGCAGGTTCGGAGACAGATCCAGGGCACCCAGTGCGATTGACTGGAAAGGGCGGATCAGATCGAGCGAGAACATACGGGCCAGCGCATCAGTCAGGCCAATCGACAGTGAGCGATCGGTGCGTCGCTGTCTTGCGTAGGCCTGCAAGGCGGCCAGCATGTCTGTGCCAGCTGCATGTGCGTTGCCCAGCTGCTGTGCAAGCTCGAAGGCATCGCGGATACCCAGGTTCAGGCCCTGTCCTGCAACCGGATGCAGGGCCTGGGCCGCATTGCCGATCCAGACCTGGCGGCCCTGGACCAGCTGGCGGCGTGCCCGGCGAAACATCGGCACAACCTGGGGTGATGTCATGCTTTGAATCTGCCCAAGTTTCCAACCGAAGGCCTGCTGCAATTGCTGCGCCAGTTCAGGACCTGGCAAGGCTGCACGGGCATCAGTCTGTTGGGGCTGGTCGCACCAGACCAGCGAATAGCGATTCGGTTCCGGTAAGGGCAGCAGTGCCAGAGGGCCATGAGAAGTGAAGCATTCGAAGGCAGTCAGCGGCTCGCGCCCGGACCGACTGTGATTGTTTTGCAGGAACTGCACTTCGGCCAGCAGTGCTGCTTGCTCGAACTGGAGTTCATCGTTCTCCCCAGAGGCCTCACCTTGCGCATGCACGATGATGGTGTCGTCGTGCGATGAGGCTGCTTCTCTGGCCGATGCGTCCGAGGGGAGACTCCCCGCCTGTGTGCCGCCAGCCTGCACCCCTTGCTGCAGGGCATGCATCAGGGTCGCATAGCGGACCACGTACCCGAGCGCGGGGACCTGCATTTCCGAGGCGGTGAGCCGGACGCGACCCGGCAATGCATTCATCACGACATCAACTTGCTGGATCGGCGCGCAAGGCGGAAGCTTTGCAAAACGGGACAGCAGCTGCCAGCTTCCCTGCGACAGTGCGAGCACCCGCTGAGCCAGTGCTGACGGAATCTGCCCATCATGCCGGGCAAGCTCGATTGCGTTGGCGGCAATGCCCTGGCGTCGCGCCAGCGCGGCAAAGGCAAGCGCAACCGGACCACTGCCCACGACACGAATCTTCTGCATGGGATGTCTGCCGTCGGACATCGGCTTTCAACGCATCAGTGCTTCGATTTCATCGGCTGCGGTCGGGACATCCAGGGTCGTGATCTCACAGCCCGTATCCGTGACCACCGCATCATCCTCGATACGGATGCCGATATCATGGAAGTTGGCAGGAATGTCATCGGCTGCCTGGATATAAATGCCGGGCTCGATCGTGGTCACCATGCCCGGGCGCAGGATTCGCCAGGCACGCTCCTGGCCGGGCTGCGCTGGACCGGGCTCGCGGTACTCACCACAGTCATGCACGTCCATGCCGAGCCAGTGTCCGGTGCGGTGCATGTAAAAGCGCCGATAGGCACCGGATTCAATGACGCCATCCAGACTGCCTTCGATCAATTTGCAGTCGATCATGCCCTGCGCGAGTACCCTGACTGCTGCATCATGGGGGTCGGCAAAGCGGGCACCTGGTCGAGTGGCCTGAATTGCGGCCGCCTGCGCGGCCAGCACGATGTCATAGAGCTCACGCTGTGGCGCGGTGAATTTTCCGCCGACCGGATAAGTGCGCGTGATGTCCGACGCATAACCATCGAGCTCGCAACCGGCATCGATCAGCAGCAGTTCGCCGTCGCGCAGCTGCGTGTCATTGCTCCGGTAATGCAAGACGCAAGCATTGCGTCCGCCGGCGACGATTGAGCCGTATGCCGGAAACTGGGAACCGTGACGCCGGAACTCATGGAGCAATTCGGCCTCGACCTCGTACTCATACATGCCCGGGCGCGTATTGCGCATCGCCCTGACATGCGCCTGCGCCGAGATCTTCG
>JAURMJ010000392.1 GCA_030830765.1 Quisquiliibacterium sp. | reverse complement strand
CCGGAAGTGAAGGCGGGAAGTCCAATGTCAAGGGAGATCCTTGGAAGAATGCGGCCGAATTCAAGCAGTTGAGTGAAAAAATGATTGCTGAAGTCGCCAAGTTGCCCGAGGCAGCCGCTTCGCTCGACTCACTGAAGAAACAGCTTGGCCCAACCGGTGCCTCGTGCAAAAACTGTCACGATAAGTTCAAGTCGCACTAACGCGGAGGACGCTGTCAGTCGGACAGGTGCATTCCACCCGCCTAACGGACAAGCCACCAGACCAGTGTGCCGGACAGGGCGATCAGCGCGATGCCAAGCACGCGCTCCCGCAAGCCATCCTTGGCGGGGAGTGCGTCGCTTGCCTCCGACATCGGCCGGTCGCCGGTGATCATCGGGCGAACCAGAGGGTCGCGTCGAATCCAGGTGTGGAAGACGATGGCGCCCAGGTGTAGCGCGATCAGCAGATAGACGACATTGCCGTTCAGATGATGCAGCGACGTCGCTGCCGATACGAATTCGCCTGACACGAGACGGGTCAGCGGTCCTTCCCACATCACCTCATCATCCGAGAACAGACCTGTTGTAGCCTGAGCGGTGATGACAAACAGCATGGCATAGACCGAAAGCGCACCCGCTGGATTGTGCCCGGCGAACACGCCTTTGGCTCCGCTTTTCAGATAATTGAACGCCGCTCTGGGGTGTGGTGCAAAGCTGGCGAAGCGCGCATAGCGCGGGCCGATCAGACCCCAGACCATCCGTGCAACAACGAAAGCCAGTGCGCAATAGCCAAAGCGCAGGTGCCAAACCATGGCATTGCCACCGATCTGAACGCAGGCCAGTGCGCCAATCACCGCGACGGCCAGTCCCCAATGCATCAGGCGGGTCGCCAGATCCCAGACCCTCAGTCGCCCGGGCGATGACTGCGATCCCGGGCTGAGTCGCATGGCAGTCTCCGGGTTGGATCAGGGCAGCTCAGGCTGCCCGTCATCCTTCTTTTTGGGTGTTTTCAGCAGATCTTCGCGCTTGACACCCAACCACATTGCGATTGCTGCCGCCACGAAGACGGAAGAGTAGATCCCGAACAGGATGCCGATCGTCAGCGCCAGCGCGAAGTAGTGTAGCGTCGGGCCTCCAAAGATCAGCATCGAAAGCACCATGATCTGTGTGGAGCCGTGGGTGATGATCGTGCGCGAAATAGTGCTGGTGATTGCGTGATCAAGCACCTGAGGGGTCGGCATTCCCTTGGCGGCACGTTCGCGGAATTTCTCGCGGACCCGGTCAAAGACCACGACCGATTCGTTGACCGAATAACCCAGGACCGCGAGCACCGCGGCCAGCACGGACAGCGAGAATTCCCATTGGAAGAATGCGAAAAATCCTAAGATGATGATCACGTCATGCAGGTTGGCGATGATCGCCGCAACGGCGAACTTCCACTCAAAGCGCATTGCCAGATACAGCATGATGCCGATCACGACGAACAGCAGTGCCATCGCTCCATCGGTTGCCAGTTCGGAACCAACCTGTGGACCGACAAACTCAACCCTTCGCAGCTGGACGCCCGGATCCTGTGCCTTGAGTGCGGTCATGACCTTCTCACTCTGCCCGGCTGAACTTTCACCGTCGCGCAGCGCAAGGCGGATCATGACATCACGAGCCGTTCCGAAATTCTGTACTTGCGAGTCAGAGAAACCCAGGCCTTCGACCGTTGCGCGCACCTTGGAGATGTCGGCGGCCTGCGTGTAGCCAACCTCCATGACCGTGCCACCGGTGAACTCGATCGAAAAATGCAGTCCGCGGCTGATCAGCATCGTGACTGCCAGCAGGAAGGTCACGGTCGAGATGATGTTGAACACCAACGCATGCCGCATGAACGGGATATCGCGCCGGATCTTGAAGAATTCCATGATTTGACTGCCCTGCGCTTGATGTTCAGTTTGTCGGTTTCCAGACCTGCCCGATCGCCAGGCTGGTCACGCGCTTTTTGCGCCCGTACCACAGGTTGACAAAGCCCCGTGAGACGACCACTGAGGAGAAGATCGAAGTCATGATGCCCAGGCAGTGAACGACCGCGAAGCCACGCACCGCCCCCGAGCCGAAGACCAGCAGTGCGAGACCGGCAATGAGCGTCGTGACGTTCGAGTCCAGAATGGTCGCCCAGGCCCTTTCATAGCCTTCCGAGATGGCGACCTGGGGAGATACTCCGCGTCGCAATTCCTCGCGGATACGTTCGTTGATCAGGACGTTCGCATCGATGGCCATTCCCAGGGTCAGGGCGATCGCCGCGATGCCAGGCAGCGTCAGCGTGGCCTGCAGGAGTGACAGCAGCGCGATCAGCAGCAGCATGTTGACTGCCAGCGCGATCGCCGAGAACAGGCCGAACAGCACGTAGTAAAGCACCATGAAGACCGCAATGGCGGCAAATCCGTAAACGGTGCTGAAAAAGCCTTTACGGATATTCTCGGCACCGAGGCTGGGACCGATCGTGCGTTCTTCGATGATCTCCATCGGTGCGGCCAATGCGCCGGCGCGCAGTAACAGCGCCAGATCGTTGGCAGCCTGCGGACTGTCCATGCCCGTGATCTGGAAGCGCGAACCGAGTTCGGACTGGATCGTGGCGACCGTCAGAACTTCACCTCGGCCGCGCTCAAAGAGCACGACTGCCATTGGTTTTTTGATGTTTTCGCGTGAAACCTGGCGCAGAATCCGGCCGGCTGCGTCGTTCAGCTGGATACCCACCGCGGCGCGCTGGTTTTCATCAAAGGTGGCCTGCGCACCAGTGAGTTGTTCGCCCGAGAAAATGATCTGCTTGCGAAGCACGACGGGAGCGCCGCGTCCAACCTTGAAGAGCTCGGAGCCAAATGGGACGGGGCCATTTCCAAGCAAGGCGTTCTGGGCTTCCGAGCTGCCGTCGACAAGCCGGGCTTCCAGGGTTGCGGTACGGCCCAGGATGTCCTTTGCCTTGGCTGTGTCCTGAACGCCCGGCAACTGCACAACGATGCGGTCTGCGCCCTGCTGCTGAATAACCGGTTCCGCGACACCGAGTTCATTGACCCGGTTGTGCAGCGTCGTGATGTTCTGCTTGAGGGAAGTATCCAGCACTTCACGCTCGGTCTCTGGGCGAAGGGCAATCACCAGTTTCAGCGCACCGCCGAGATTGGTCTCGGTTGCTACCAGGCCTGGGAATGCGTCAGCGATCGTTGTGGCAGCCTGGGTGCGGACCTGCGCGTCGCGAAAGCCCAGTTCGATCGTCGAGCCTGAGCGAGAGATGCCGGTATGTCGGATGTTCTTCTCACGCATCAGTGAGCGGACGTCGGCAGCGGAATTATCCAGGCGCTTGGTAACCGCCTGCTTCATGTCGACCTGAAGCAGGAAGTGCACGCCGCCGCGCAGGTCGAGGCCCAGGTACATCGGCAGCGCATGCAGGCTGGTCAGCCAGTCGGGAGAGGCCGATAGCAAGTTGAGCGCAACGACATAGAGTGGATCGTTCGGGTCGGTGTTCAGTGCACGATCGATCGCGTCGCGTGCCTTGATCTGTGTATCGGGGTCGGCGAAGCGCACCTTGATCGAGTTGCCGTCGAACAGCGCACCACGACTTTCGATCTTCGCATCGGCCAGGACATTCTGGATGCGATCGAGCATGGCCGCTTCGATACGGATTGTGGCCTTGCCACTGGAAACCTGGACTGCCGGGGTTTCGCCAAAGAAATTGGGAAGCGTGTAGAGCAGGCCGAGCACCAGCGTGACGGCAATCACCACGTACTTCCAGATCGGATATCGGTTCATCGTGATGCGGGCAGTGCCAAGCTGCAAAAAGGGCAGAGGCGGGGAATGCAGGGGTGCAGGGGCTGTCACCGGGGCAGGGCGCCGGTGACGCTCCTGACTCAGATCGACTTGATCGTGCCGTTGGGCAGCAGGGTCTGGACGGCACTCTTCTGAAAGTGCATTTCAGCCCCGGCAACATCAAGGGTTACATAGGTCTCGCCAACCTTGTTGACCTTACCGACCAGCCCACCGGCGGTCACCACTTCGTCCCCCTTCTTGAGCGTCTCAAGCATGCCGCGATGCTCTTTCGCACGCTTCATTTGCGGGCGGATCATGAGGAAATACAGCACCACGAACATCAGGATGATGGGCAGGAACCCGAAAATTCCCTGTTCGGCAGAACCACCTGCGCTTTGCGCATAAGCTGTTGAAATCAGCACGTTTTTTCTCCTGGTGAATGGTCGATTATAGCGAGGCTGCGCGTCAGTCGATTCCGCTGCTGCGCTCGGCATGAAAGCGGGCCCGCCAACGCTCGAAACTGCCCGGGGCCTCGGAGCCCTGTTCGATCGCTGCGCGCATCTGTGCCATCAGCGACAGGAAGTAATGCAGGTTGTGGATGGTAGCCAACCGCGCGCCGAGAATGTCATTGATTTTCTGAAGATGATGGACATAGGCGCGAGAGAAGTTGCTGCAGGCATGGCAAGCGCAGCCTGGCTCGATGGCCCGGTCGTCGGAGCGGTAGCGCGCGTTGCGCAGCTTCAGGTCGCCGAATCGGGTGAACAGCCAGCCGTTACGTGCGTTCCGGGTTGGCAGAACGCAGTCGAACATGTCGATCCCGGCTGCCACTCCGGCAACAAGGTCTTCGGGGGTACCGACGCCCATCAGGTACCGGGGACGATCGGCAGGCAGACGCGGCGCAGTATGGGCAAGGATGCGCAGCATGTCCTCCTTGGGTTCGCCGACCGAAAGACCGCCGATCGCGTAGCCATGAAAGCCGATGTCAACCAGCCCCGACAGAGATTCATCGCGCAGAGACTCGTACATCCCGCCCTGAACGATGCCGAACAGCGCATTGTGGTTTTCAAGACGGTCGAATTCGTCTCGGGAGCGTTGTGCCCATCGTAGCGAGAGGCGCATCGAGTCGGCCGCCTGTCGCTCGGTTGCCGGCACGCCATTGATCTCATAGGGCGTGCACTCATCGAAAATCATTGCGACGTCTGAGTTCAGTACGGTCTGGATCCGCATGGATTCCTCGGGCGACAGCATCAGTCGATCGCCATTGATCGGTGACGCGAAGCGAACACCTTCCTCGCTGATCTTTCGCATGGCGCCGAGGCTGAACACCTGGAAGCCGCCCGAGTCGGTCAGGATCGGACCGTCCCAGCCGGTGAAACGATGCAGGCCGCCAAATTGTTGGAGCACGTCCAGACCGGGGCGCAGCCAGAGGTGAAAGGTGTTCCCTAAAATGATCTGCGCGCCGACTTCAGTTAATTCGCGCGGGGACATTGCCTTGACCGCGCCATAGGTGCCGACCGGCATGAAGACCGGGGTGTTGACCACGCCATGGTTCAGTTTGAGTCGGGCACGACGGGCCTGGCCGTCGGTGGCAATCAGTTCGAAGTCATGCATGGGATCCGAGGCTTGAGAGTCATTCGTCATTCGGTCAGGGCATCTGCGCAGCGTTCAAGCATCATCGCATCGCCATAACTGAAAAAGCGATAGCGTTGATCGATCGCATGCTGATAGGCCGTACGGATCCGCTGGACACCGGCGAACGCGCTGACCAGCATCAGCAGCGTCGATTTGGGTAGATGGAAATTCGTAATCAGCGCATCGACGACCTTGAATTGGTAGCCTGGCGTAATGAACAGGTTGGTCTCGCCAGTGCACGCCCGGACCAGCCCATCCTGCAGACCCGCGGTCTCGAGTGTACGCATCGACGTGGTGCCGACCGCGATGACCCGTCCACCGGCTGCGCGCGTCTTAATGATCGCTTCGGCAGTCTGAGGCGACAGCTCGAAGCGTTCCTCGTGCATCTTGTGCTGCGCCAGATCTTCGACACGGACCGGTTGAAAGGTGCCTGCTCCGACATGCAGCGTGACGAAGGCGATTCGGGCGCCGGCGGCCCGAACTGCATCGATCAGTATCGGGTCAAAATGCAGACCTGCGGTCGGGGCGGCCACGGCACCGGGCGCACGGGCATAAACGGTCTGATAGCGGGCTTCGTCGTTGCTGTCAGCCGGGTGTTCGATGTACGGCGGAAGCGGCAGGCGACCTTCGCGTTCGAGCACGTCCAGCACCGGCTCATCAAAACTGAGCAGGAAGAATTCTCCGTGGCGCCCTGTGACGGTCGCGCTGGCCTCACCGAACTGCAGCCGCGTCTGTGCGCGCGCCCCCTTGCTGGCACGCAGCATTGCCAGCGCCTCCCGGTCCGAGGTGATCCGCTCTATCAGCGCTTCGACCTGGCCGCCGCTGCCCTGCTTATGTCCGAGCAAACGGGCTTTCAGAACCCGCGTGTCGTTCATGACGAGCAGATCCCCTTCCCGCACAAGCTCGGGCAGCTGTGTGAACCGCAGGTCATGGCGCTGATCCGCCGCGACGTGCAGCAGACGCGAACCACTGCGCTCGGCCGGTGGGCTCTGTGCAATCAGTTCTTGCGGTAGCGAGAAATCAAAGTCGGCGAGGCGCATCGTTTGGAAACATCGGTAAAGTCATTGCTCATCGAAAGGCTGGTTCGCCACGAAGGGGTATCCGGGTGAGGGTCTATTCAGCCACCAGTGCTTCGCGCTCCTGGAGCAGTCGCCACATGACCTTGCCAGATCCTGACTTGGGCAGTGCATCGACGAACTCGATCTGGTGCGGCACTTTATAGGCCGACATATGCTCACGGGCCCAGGCGATGATCTGCGTGGCATCGACCCCCTGCATCCTGGCCTCTTCGCGCAATGCAATCACGGCCTTGACCGTCTCGCCGCGATACGGATCCTGCGCCGCGATCACGCAGGCCTCCTGCACTGCCGGGTGCCGAAACAGGATTGACTCAACCTCGGCCGGCCAGACCTTGAACCCACTGGCATTGATCATGCGTTTGAGCCGATCGGTCAGATAGAAATAACCATCGGGGTCGATATGCCCCAGATCGCCCGTGCGAAGAAAGCGCTTGCCGTCCAGTTCGAGGAAGGCGGCCTCGGTCTCCGCAGGACGCTGCCAATAGCCCTGGAACAGCTGCGGGCCGTGGATCACGATTTCGCCGGTCTGCCCATTCGAAACTTCCTGCAGAGAGTCCGGATCGATGATTCGCGCATCGGTGCCAATGTAAGGGATACCCAGGCACTGGAGCTTTGCAGCCTGCGGTGGGTTCTGGTGAGATGGAGCTGCGGTCTCGGTCAGTCCGTAGCCTTCCACGTAAACAATCCCGAAGCGATCCCGCAGTTTTTCGGCGACTGCCTGAGGCATCGCTGCGCCGCCGCCGCCGACGTACTCAAGACTGGACAGATCGAACTGATTCAGATTTGGACTACCCAGCAGGTCAATGATCATCGTCGGGATGTTCGTCCAGCTGGTGATCCGGTGACGAGAGATCAGTCGGCCGGCCAGTTCGCGATCCCAGCGTGGCATGACGACGGTCGTCGCGCCCAGATAAATCGGGCCGTGCATCGCAAACTGCATGCCGGTGATGTGAAACATCGGGACGACGCCAAGCATGACGTCGGACTGCGAGCCCATTTGCCAGATCGAGCCGGCTACTGTGTTGTGTCCAATCGAACGATGCGTATGCATGCAACCCTTGGGCTTGCCGGTGGTCCCTGAGGTGTAGCAAAGCGCGACCAGCGCATCCGGGTCCTGGGGGGCCGGGCCAGGCTCACATCCGGCAGCCAGGGCATCGTGCCAGTTGAAAGCCCAGGGCTCGGTGGGAATGTCCACCTGCAGCCAGCTGGACCACTGCGCAGGTGGCGTCATCTGCGCATCGATCTGCGCGGGCATGTAGTCCTGGTAACGGGTCACAAGCGCTGTTTTCAATTGCGAAGGCTCGGGCAGTAGCGCATTACCCGCCTGCAGTTCTTGGAACAGATCTGCCGCGACGATGGCCACTTTGGCTTCGGGATCACTGATGAAATGTGTGAGCTCGTCGGCCCGGCTCATCGGGTTGACCGGCACGACGATGCCGCCAACTCGCAGGATTGCGTAGAACGCAATCACGAACTGCGGGGAGTTCTGCATCATCAGAATGACGCGGTCTGTCTCTTTGACGCCTGCTGCCTGCGTTAGCCAGCCAGCCAGGCGTTCTGATTGTTGCTTGAGCGTTAGGTAGTCAATCGCCTGCCCGAAGAAGAGTAGTGCGGCTTTGTCCGGGTACCGCTGCGCAGAGACTTCCAGGTTATCCCACAGCGTGGTCGCAATTGACGGGATCTGTCTGGGCACACGGTCAGGCCAGTGTGCGAAATGGCGAGGCTCGTCGCAGGGCGCAATATTCGACGTGGCAGTGGACGCATTCATGGGGCTGGATTGCGGCTTCTAGGTTGATCGGAAATGCAGGCACCGATTTGATTTTTTGTGCCGAGGATACGGACGAACTCTGAACTGTGCATTATCGTGGATTGCCGGTTCCGTGGTTTTCCAACTGACTGGATCCCATGGGTTGGTGGGCTGCTCTGACCGCCCGTTTAACCGGTCGATGGCCCCCAGGTAAGTTGTCGGCTGATCATGCTGCTGGTGGATGGGACACGCGCTTCATTTGCCGCAAGCGCCCGATTCACCGATAATCCGCTGCTGCGCTGTTATTGTTCACAACGCACCGCCGGAGTGGTGGAACTGGTAGACGCGCCGGACTCAAAATCCGGTTCCTGAGAGGGAGTGCGGGTTCGATTCCCGCCTCCGGCACCAAAACAAAATGCCCGCGCAAGCGGGCTTTTTGTTTTGCGGCGAAGAGCACAGCACCTGCGTGCTGTGCGAGCGGGGATCGAAGCGGCCGGCATGCGAGCCGGCCGGCGGCCCGCGCCTGTGTGGGCGATTCCCGCCTCCGGCACCAAAACAAAATGCCCGCGCAAGCGGGCTTTTTGTTTTGCGGCGAAGAGCACAGCACCTGCGTGCTGTGTGCCTTTTTAACTGCCCGTCAGCATTTCGAAGTACATCTCGCGCGACGAGGCATGCAACTGATGGCGAGCCTTGACCCAGTCTACGATCTCGTTGGCGGGCAGCGGCTTGGAAAGGAAGTAACCCTGAACCTCATCGCAGCCCATCCGGGCAAGGGTGCGCAATTCAGTGACGGTTTCGACCCCTTCTGCCACCACGGTCAGTTCAAGCTGTTTAGCCAGATCGATGGTCGCGCGCACGATCGACATATTGCCGCGGTTCTGTTGCAGACCGCTGACAAAGGACCGGTCGATCTTCATTTCATTCAGCGGCAGGCGCTGCAGCTGTTTCAGCGTGGCATAGCCGGTCCCGAAGTCATCGACTGACAGCAGGACACCAAGATCGGAAATTGTTTGCAGGTTGCGTAATGCGGTTTCGGTCTCACTGAGCACGCCAGTCTCGGTGATTTCCAGGCAAAGAACACCTGCTGGAAGCTTGTGTTCCTGCATGATTGCGGTGACCTTGGAGCAGAAATCTTCGCTTTCGATGTCCTGTGCACTGACATTGACCGATACCCGAAGCTGCAGCTGGGCGCGAATCAGCGAGGCAGCGAACTTCGCGCCTTCGGCGACCACCCAGGGAGTGAGTTCACGCATGAACCCGGATTGCTCTGCAAACGGGATGAACTCGTTGGGTGGTACCAGCCCTTTCTGAGAATGACGCCAGCGGACCAGGCCTTCCAGTCCGCAGATCAGCCCGGTGCGCATTTTCAGCTGGGGTTGATAAAAGAGCTCGAACTGACCGCGCCGCAGCGCGTCGCGCAGTTCGCCATGCATGGTCAGCAGGCCGCGTTGTAGTTGTCTTGAATCGCCGTCAAAGACGCTCGGTCCGAGCTGCTGCTGCTTGGCGCGGTACATAGCCTTGTCCGCATGCCTGAGCAGGGTTGCGTCGTCCTGACCGTGCTCCGGGTAAACGGCGATTCCCATACTGACGCCCACGTCGATCAGCTGATCATTGAACCGCATCGGTTCTGCCATCGATTCGACGATGCGGTTACCCACTTCCAGTGCTGCATCTGCGCCCCCGTGCAACAGCAGCACGAACTCGTCCCCCCCAAGTCGTGCGACGGTATCGCTGTCGCGGACTGACTCTTTGAGTCGGCGTGCGACTTCCTTGAGCAATCTGTCGCCGGTTGCATGCCCCAGTGTGTCGTTGACGATCTTGAAGCGGTCCAGATCCAGAACGGCTACCGAGAACTTACCCTTGGTGCGATGGGCCAGTGCAATGGAGCTGCGAATCCGGTCGGTCAGCAGTGATCGGTTATGCAGCCCGGTCAGCGGGTCGACCAGCGCGTTTTCCATCAGCCGTTTTTCTCGCGCGGTGGCCGCCGCCGCAAGCTGATTCACCGCCTGGGCGATCTGACCGATTTCATCGGCAATGACTTCCTTGAGCCGAATGCGGTAGTCACCATCCTGGAGGCGACTGATTTCAGACGTGATGACAGAGAGTCGCGAACAAACCTGCTGGGTTCTGCGATGGATCAGCATGCTGGCCAGCACGGTTCCCAGCACGCTCGGAACGATGACCGCAAGCAACGCCGACATCGGTACAGTGCCCATCGTGAAAGCGGCCACCACGCCGATGATCTGCGCTAAGACCAGGGGCAGTGCAACCGACAGCGCCAGCGTGAATGGAAGCGTAAATCGCGGTTTGATCGGCACGTTCTCATCGGGCGCCGTTGGCGTGGGTTCGCGGCCTTGCTGAGCCAAACCAGCCTTTGCTGGCTTAGCCGCAATGGCTGGTCGCGGACGACGCGTTGGATTCCGTGGAGCAGGCATTTGAAACACGTGATGGGATTAACCAACACGAGTGTACGTGATCGTCGCGGGCTGTGGCGAATCCTCGGGGGCGCAGCGCTAGCCGAAGAGCCAGTTTGTCAAATACAACGAATTGAGTAGGGTTTGTTGAGTTCGAGCGCGAAACGGGTAAAATAACCCAATTGGGTGATGTCCTTTGGTCCATAGTGAGATCTTTAGTCATAGCCTGCTGGCTCAATGAAGTGAAGAATTCATGGGCTTGTCCGATCGGAGTGTGCTGATGATGAAAGCAGCGAATGCCAGGGTTACCCGCGATCGGTTGGTTTTTCAGCTGACTCGCGCGGAGGCTGAAGCTGGTTTGGAATCGTGCTGGACAAGGTCCCGCTGGTCGCCAGTCCTGCAGTCGGGGTATGCCCACTGGCGCGAAAATTTGCGTGATGCGTATTTCAGTGTGGAAGACGCAAAATTGCGCGGTCAGCTGATTGCCCTGGCGGCCGAACTCGACCTGCGCGAGCGGATGGACGCTGAGAACCAGCGGCAATTTGAATTGCATTTGTTGGCAATCGCTCGCTCCCGGGGGGTATTTGGCGGCTTTTCCTGGTCCTTGGTGATTGGTGGCTTGCTTCTGCTGAGCTGTGCAAGCTTCGCAGGGCTTACTGGTCTGTTTGCCGCTGCGGTCCCAGCGGGGCTTGTCTCTCTCGGTTGCCTGCGCGATCAGATTCGCCGCGATGAATTCACGCTTGCCAAGGCGCGCGGTGCGACCAGCATCGCGGAGCGCCGATGTCACGAAAATCTGCATCGGGCCGCGCCATTCAGTGCGCACGAAGTTCAGACCGCGATGCGCGATTCAGATTTGAAAGGCTGGTCACAGCTTGGCGGTTCGAGTTCCGAATCGCGCAAGGGTGCTCGCGACTGGATTCGTCCGCTGGACTTTCGGATGCCATCTGCCGATCTTCAGGCGGTCGCTGCCTGATTCCAGGCGTTTTGCTGACGCCAGCCCCGAGTTGCTGTTCACAACGCCGTTCCTTTCGGGGCGGCGTTTTGTTTTGCTTCGTGTCTGGAGCGTTTGAATTGATGCGCAGGACCGTTGGTCGCGTATTGCGCGGTGCTAGAGTGAAGTGCACCCTGCAGAGGCGCATGGCTGATCTGACAGCGCAATGGCGTCCGGAAGATGCCCCAGTCGCCCCGCTGCAGACCTTTCCCGATCAACAGATTCAAGCGTTCCAGGAGAGCGACCAGTCGAACGCAGCGCTGCGGTCTGACGAGGGTGGATCTGCTGGAATGGAGGCCGTCCCTGCATGGCAGTCAGCTTCGCTTTTCGGTCCAACTCTGCCGGAACGGTCGCGTCGATCGGGATGCCGGATTGTGGGTGAGGCGGCGTGACAGACCGGCTTGCAGGCACTTTCCCAGTCGATACCCAACCCGGGTTCGATTGGCTGGGAATTGCGTTCACTGCGCTGGGTGCGCAGGTCAGCTGGCTGGAGGCTATCGCCTTCAGTCTGGCGCTTGCCTGTGTTGTGTTGACCGTCCTGGAAAAACACTGGGGCTGGCCACTGGCGATCCTGAGCAGCGTGCTGTACGCGTTGCTGTTTCAGTCGTTCCGACTTTACGGCGAAGCCGTCCTGCAACTGTTCTTCGTCGGGATCGCTGTTTGGGGGTGGTGGCAATGGCTGTACGGTCACCGTCCAAACGGTACCGACCCGAGTCCGTCCCGTGGCATTCGCATTGCCCGACTGACCGCATTGGCGCGGTTTGGTCTGCTGCTCGCATGGCTGATCGCCTGGTGCCTGATTGGGATCTTGCTGGGACGTACGACGGACAGCGATGTACCCTGGTTCGATGCTTTTCCAACGGCGGGCAGTGTGCTTGGCCAGGTGCTGCTTGCGCGCAAGTATGTTGAAACCTGGGCGGTCTGGATCATTGTCAATCTTGCTTCTGTCGCCTTGTTTGCCTACAAGGAACTGATGCTGACGGCGATGCTCTACCTGGCGTTTGCGACGCTCGCGCTGATCGGACATCTGCGCTGGCAACGCAGTCTGGCTGGTCGATGAAGCAGTACGAGGCTGTGATCAACGAGGCTGGCAAGCGAACAGGACGGATCGGCCGGCGACCATTCAGGATCGCCGTGCTTGGTGCCGAATGCAGTGGTAAAACCACGCTGGTCCGGTTGCTTGCGGACAAGCTCAGTGCGCGCTGTTTGCCGGAGACGCTCCGGCAGTTTTGTCAGCAGCATCAGCGCACGCCGCGCCCTGATGAGCAGCAAGCGCTACTTGAAGATCAAATTCTTCAAGAGCAGCAAGTTCTGTCCGCACTGATCGCAGCCAACGGGCTGGGACATCGGGCGGCGCCACTGATTGTCGATTCAACGCCGCTTGCGACGGCGCTTTACAGCCTGGATCTGTTCGGTGACGCATCGCTGTTGGAAGCAGGGGTCGCTCATCAGCGAAGTTATGACCTGACACTGCTGGCCGGGATTGATCTGCCCTGGCAGCCTGACGGTTTCATGCGGGACGGCCCTGTGGTGCGGGCACGCTTCGATGCATTGCTGCGTGAAACACTCGAATCCCACGGTCTTGCCTATGTTCCGCTCCAAGGGGCATTGTCAAAGCGACTGATCGTTGCGATGGATGCGATTGGAAAACTGGAAACCTGACGCTGCAGGCCAGCAAAGGGATGGTCGATCCGTATACAATTTGGATTCACGCTAGGGGTCCCGATAAATCGCGATGTGTTTCTGGTCGCGTTCCGCAGCAGCGGACGGGTGAGAAAAACCCTTGGAACCTGAACGAGTTAAGACTTGCGCAGGGAAGCGTTGACGACATGCATGTCGGCATCAAGGGCTCATTCGGGAACCCATCGTCGCACAGTCGTTCGCCCCCTGCCATCGATCTTGAGGTCAACGATGGCACACAATTCACAGTTCCCTGGTATCCATGCTGTTCTCGCGACTGCGCTTGCATCGCTGGCTGTCACCAGCACCAACCTGTTGCTGGTGTCAGATGTTCTTGCGCAGTCGAGTCTGCCTGAGGTCCGTGTGCAGGCTGGCAGCGAGCAGCCTGCACGCGAGCGATCCAGCGTCGGAGGGATCGGCGATGAGCCGGTATCGAGTACTCCGCAATCGATCTCGATCATTCGGACCGAGACAATGCGCGATCTGGGCGCCAGCAGCCTCTCATCAGCGATTCGCAGTGAAACCTCGGCTGGCGATGCCTACAACACGCTGGGCTATGTCGAGACGCTGCAGGTGCGTGGGTTCACGCTCGATAACGCACTGAACTATCGCCGTGATGGTCTGATGATCTCCAATCACGCGCCGATGGCTTTCGAGAACAAGGAAGGCATTGAGATTCTCAAAGGCGTATCCGGCATGCAAAGCGGTGTCAGCGCGCCGGGCGGAATGATCAATTACGTGGTGAAGCGTCCGACCGCAACAAACTTGCGCGATGTGTATTTCGGTCTGTCCGAGCGGGGCACTACCCTGTTGCACGGAGATCTTGGCGGTCGCAGCGGCAGGAACGGAATGTTCGGATACCGGATCAACGTGGCCGCTGAGGAGCGACGGCCCGAGGTGCACGATGCGCCGGGTCATCGTCAGTTTCTGAGTGGCTACTTTGATCTGCGCCTGCCCAACGCAGCCCTGCTTGAGGCGGAGTTTGAGCATCATCGCGTCAGCCAGCGCAGCGTACCCGGGTTCGGTCTGCTCGACACGGATGGTGACGGCGTGGCTGACACCTTGCCTGGTCCGATCAATCCGCGGATCAACCTGAATGACCAGTCCTGGTCGCAACCATTCCAAAGTGAAAACACGGTCGGCTCACTGCGCTTCCAGCAGGCCTTCGCGACCAGCTGGTTCTATGGACTGCGCTATGGCGCACAGAACATCCGGACCAACGACCGCACTGCATTTCCTGACGGGTGCAGCAGTGGCACAAATTATCTGTATCCAGGTTTCTGTGGCAACTACGACGTTGATATCTACGACTATCGCAGCGACAACGAGCGGCGTAACACACGGACCATGGATGCCTTTGTACGAGGGGATTTCTCCACCGGCTCGCTACGCCATCATCTGACTGCCGGGATGACGCGGACTCGCTACGAGGAAGGGTATGAGCCGCTGCAAGCCTACAACTGGGTCGGGATTGACAATGTGTTCAATCGTCAAATTCTGCCGGGCGATCCGACGCCATCCTCGCCGAACACCCTGCGCACCGCGCGGACCGACGAGGTCTACCTGACCGATTCGGTCAAGATCGGCCGCCTGTCGATCTGGGGGGGGCTGCGGCATACGCAATTGACGCGTGCCAGCGAGCGCACCGACGGAAGCGAATCGCAGAGCTACAACCAGAGTTTCACGACTCCATGGGGCGCGATCGGCTACCAACCCTGGGAGGGTGGATTCGCCTATCTGTCTGCCGGGCAAGGTGTCGAGAGCGAGGTCGTGCCGAACAAGCCCTCAACCTTCATCAATTTCGGAGCTGTGCTCCCTGCACTCAAGAGCCATCAGATTGAACTGGGCTACAAGCATGTGCTGCCCGGAGCTGGTCTGGCCAGTGTCGCGATCTTCGACATCAGCAAGCCCTACAGTGAGGATCTCGTTCAGGTCGATGGCAGTCTGCTCAGAGTCGCTGATGGGCGGCAGCTGCGTCATCGCGGTCTGGAACTGGGCTGGACGGGCCGGCCGATCCGCTCGCTTTCGCTGACCGCCCAGGCGACACTGATCGATTCCGAAACAACCCGGGCGCTTGACCCCGCGCTGGTCGGAAAGCGCGCAACCAATGTGGCACCGCTGACCGCCAATTTTCAGGCGGGCTGGCAGTTGCCGGGTGTCAGTGGTCTGACCTGGATCAATCGGGCGCACTATGCGGCCGGCAAGGCGGTGACCAGCGACAATTCGATTGAATTGCCCTCGTACTGGCAGTTCGATACGGCGTTCGTCTATCGGCACAAGACGTCTTTTGGGCGTACCACCTGGCGTTTCGGGATCGACAACCTGTTCGACCGCCGCTATTGGCGCGATGCACCAACCCAGTATTGGGGCGGCGTCTACCTGTTCCCCGGTATGCCGCGGACTGCGCGTGCGACGGTGCAGCTTTCATTCTGATGAAACACGGACTGCCGGCAGGCGACTCGCTGCGCTAAGCTTGCGTGTGACGGTCAAGCCGGCGAACTTGTGGGAGCATTGCGATGGATCTGTCTGAACTGAGAAGCTTCACTGATCGTAAATGGGACGAGGAGCTGCTGCCGCGTCTGGTCGATTACGTGAAGGTGCCGGCAAAGTCGCCGGCTTTCGATGCCAGCTGGCAGGCGCATGGTCATCTGGATGCGGTCATCAATTCGGCCAGACTCTGGTGCGCCGCCCAGGGCATCGACGGCATCACGCTTGAGGTCGTCCACATTGCCGGCCGCACGCCTTGTCTGTTCTTTGATATTCCAGCGACCGGCGGGCTGGGCAATGACCGTACGGTGCTCTTTTACGGGCATCTGGACAAACAGCCCGAAATGAGCGGCTGGCGCGAGGACCTGGGTCCCTGGAAGCCTGTGATTGAGAACGGCTTGTTGTATGGGCGAGGGAGTGCCGATGATGGCTACGCGATCTACGCCGCGTTGACGGTTGTACAGGCGCTGGAT
>JAURMJ010000391.1 GCA_030830765.1 Quisquiliibacterium sp. | reverse complement strand
GGCCCATAAATCTCGACAACGCGACCTCGCGGCAGCCCACCGACACCGAGCGCGATATCCAGGCCCAGCGAACCGGAGGAGACGACCTGGATGTCGTTGGCAACCTCGCCGTCGGCCATCCGCATGATCGAACCCTTGCCGAACTGCTTCTCGATCTGGGCCAGTGCGGCTGAAAGCGCTTTGGAGCGCTCGGTTTTGGATTTTGCATCGTCCATATTGATCACCTTGTCCATGGCTCAGGCTTCCTCTTTTCCGTCATCTTGTTCGTCGAATCGAGAAGAAAGTATCGCACAGGAATACTGTATAAACAATCAGCACTTTGAATCACACGCTTAGGTCTTGCAGTTTGTCCATCGAATCGCAACCGCCTAATTCATTCGTCAAACCCGCTCATTCTGACGGCTTGGAGCCCAGTGCGCGAGACACGCCCTCGATCGCGAAAAGCGCAGCCTGCAGCCTGACCTGCGCCCGGTCTCCGCTAAACAGACGGGTGACCGTACTCACCGCCTCAGCCCCGACTGCCCAGCCGAAACACACCGTTCCGACCGGTTTGCCGGGCGTGGCGCCGGTCGGTCCGGCGATGCCGGTCACCGCGACCGCAACCTGGGCCGCACTTCTGGCCAAGGCACCCGTGGCCATCTCGCGGGCCGCCTGCTCGCTGACGGCGCCATGCTTGTCCAGCGTCTCCGAAGACACGCCGACCAGATCGCGCTTCGATTCATTGGTGTAGGTCACCCATCCACGCTCGAACCAGGCGCTTGCACCCGCCACCTCGGTCAGTGCTGCGGCAATCAGCCCTCCGGTACAGGACTCGACTGTGGCGATCATCAAACCCCGCTCACGCAACTGCGCACCCAGACTGGCAGCCCGTTCAATCAGTTCTGCTTCGCTCAAGCCAATGCCCTCCAGAGAAGCAACGCCAGTATTGCATAACCCGCTGCCAACAGATCGTCGAACATCACCCCGAATCCGTTCTTGATTCGTGCATCAAAGTAACGGATCGGCGGTGGTTTGACGATATCGAAAAACCGAAACAAGCCAAAGGCACAAAGCTGCCAAAGCAGTCCGCCGGGAAACAGTGACAACACCAGCCAGAAAGCGATCACCTCATCCCAGACGATCGACCCATGATCGGCAACCCCCATCGCCTTGCCCGTCTGCCCGCAGGCCCAGACACCAATTGCAAACCCGGGGATGCACAGCAGCAGGATCTGATCCGGACTCATCCATTGCGCCAGCAGCAGCCACGCGGCCCAGGCAAACAAGGTTCCGCATGTTCCCGGGGCCTTCGGTGAAAGCCCGCTGCCAAAGCCCAGTGCAATCCATCTGGACAGCTTGGGTCTCATGAATGCCAGGTCTGGTTGGACGGGCTTGGGCATCATGCACATTCAGGCAAAGTGATCGAAGCTTTGCGCACTGACCGGGATCGGCATACCGCGCCCATCGACAAGCTGCACACCGCTGCCTGGCAGGATTTCGCCGATGCGGGTCAAGGCCAGTTGCAGACTCGAAGACAAAGCTTGAATCCCGGTCCGGTTTTCGGCGGGCGCAGTGAACAGCAACTCATAGTCATCTCCGCCGGCCAGCGCAAAGCGCTGTTGTACGCCTTCATCCAAGCCGCTGATCTGCATTGCAATCGGCACGCTGGACCAGTCGATCCTCGCCGCCACTCGAGAACGTTCGCACAGATGGGCAAGGTCCCCGAGCAAGCCATCGGAGACATCAATGGCCGCACGCGCCAGATGCCTCAGCGCAATCCCCAGGGCCACCCGCGGCTCCGGCCGCTCAAGCCTGCGAACCGACAAATCGCCCGTCGCAGGCGGGGTCGGCCCGAGCAGGCGGGACAGCGCATAGGCGGCCCCTCCGACACTGCCGGAGACCCACACATCGTCGCCAGGCTGCGCAAGATCACGTCGCAAGGCGACTCCGGACGGAACCTCTCCGAAGGCGGTGACGCAAAGATTCAGCGGACCACGGGTGGTATCCCCGCCAATCAGTTCGCAGTCGTGACGGTCGGCAATCGCAAAAAGACCGCGGGCGAACTTCTCAAGCCAGGCCGTATCGATCTGCGGCAAGGACATCGACAACGTGAACGCCACTGGTTGTGCCCCCATCGCCGCCAGATCGGAGAGATTCACAGCCAGCGTCTTGTGCCCGACCCCTTCGGGATCGCTTTCCGGCAGAAAATGCCTGCCCGCCACCAGCATGTCCGAGGTGACGGCCAGCACAGCGCCTGCCGGCAAAGGCGCCAACAATGCACAGTCGTCCCCAATGCCGAGCCGGGCACGACGTGGCGCACCGCGGTCGAAGTAGCGGGTGATCAGATCGAATTCACCGAGAGGCTGTTCTGACATTGGTTCTGGACACTCGAATTCAGGGGTGGCAACCCTTCAGGCCGAACCAGCGCCGCGACCACCGGATCTGTCAGGAGCGACGCGCGGCCTCGACGGGGCGCAGGCGAACGGCCACACGATCAAGCACACCATTGACGTACTTGAACCCGTCTGTACCGCCAAAAGTCTTGGCCAGTTCAACGGCCTCGTTGATTACCACCCGATATGGAATCTCGGGATGACTGGAAAGCTCGAAGGCCCCCAACAACAGCACCGCATGCTCGACAGGGCTGAGTTCCTCGAGACGACGGTCGATGTGCGGAGAGATTGCCGCATGCAATGCATCCAGGGACTTGAGCACGCCGTGCAACAAGGCCTTGAAGTGCTCGGCATCGGCCTTTGCAAACGCAGGCGCATCAATCAAATGCGCTTCAATGGCACCGACATCCTCGCGGGACAGCAGC
The DNA here is from genome assembly GCA_030830765.1 of Quisquiliibacterium sp. GTDB lineage: Bacteria > Pseudomonadota > Gammaproteobacteria > Burkholderiales > Burkholderiaceae_E > Quisquiliibacterium. Next base: position 254 of record JAURMJ010000391.1, on the reverse strand, counting down.
CACTGGTAGAGCCCCTGCATGGCAAGCTCCCGCGCGCGTCGCCGCGCGCTGCGGGCAGCACCGGTGACTGCACCTCTGGGGGCGTCGTTGGCTGATCCAGTCATCAAAGATCAGCCTCCGAGTGCGCCAGCACCCGATGCATCCGAGAGCGAATCAATGGCAACGGCCAGGTTAGCCATCTCGATTGCAACCCGAGCCGCCTCGACACCCTTGATTGAGGCGCGTTCCTCGGCCTGCTCGTCGGTGTCGGTTGT
>JAURMJ010000390.1 GCA_030830765.1 Quisquiliibacterium sp. | reverse complement strand
TCGGTTTCCATCAATGGCAGACGCGCCGAGCCATTAAACAATGAAGTTTGACGATCCGGGCGAGGTCCGTTGAATCGATGTACAGGCCGAGTGGACAGACGCCGTTTCCCGAACGGCCGCCGCAACGAAGATGATCGTCATCAGCAGGGGCGCTCGGAGGCACTTCGAGTTGTTCGGTAATCTATGCCGACCAAGGATTCAGCTGCATTGTTTGCAACCTTCCGGGAAGCTAAAAATGGCGGGCATCAAGCTCTACGCATCTCTGGTTGTGGTGGTGATCGCGCTCGGCGGTTGCTCGATGATGCGGCTGGGCTATGAGGCGCTTCCGACCTTGATCAGTTGGCAGGTCGGCCGCTATCTGGATCTCGACGATGGCCAGCGCGCCATCGTTGGTCGACGGGTCGAGGCACTCCACCAGTGGCATCAGCACGCGCAGCTGCCCTACTACGCCGAGATGCTCCGCGAGGTACGTGAGCGCGTCGAGGTCGGTGTCGCCACCGAGGATCTCGGGCGGTGGCGCGAACAGGTCGCGCAGGCCTGGGAGGTGATCGCAGATCGGATGGCGCCAGGCGTCGCCGAGTTGGCGCTGACACTGCGCTCCGAGCAGGTCGAACACTTGCGCGAGCGCCTCGCCGAGAGCGCTGCAGAGTCCCGGCGCAAGATGCTCCCCGATGGCGATGAGGCCCGCTATCGCGCGAGACAGGAGCGCGTTGTCGCGCGTGCCGAGTTCTTTCTTGGCGGGCTGGGCGGTGCGCAGCAAAAGGCTTTGCAGCCGGTTGTCCGGGGAATGCCGGCGATCGAGGAGGACTGGCTCGCTGAGCGCGAGGCACGCAACCAGCAACTGCTTGTTTTACTCAACAAGATCCGTCGCGAACGTCCGTCCAAGGTCGAGGCCACCAGGCTGTGCAGGGAATTTCTGCGGTCATTTTGGCGAGGTGCAGACGCACAGCGCCGGCAGCGCATTGAGCTGGGAATCGTCGCGAGCGACGCGCTGACAGCCAAGCTGGTTGCCGGTGCCAGCCCAAAACAACGCCAGCACCTGCTTGAGCTGCTCGAGAAGTTCTCCACGGATTTTGAGTCTCTTGCGGCAAGCGCTGCGTCTTCCTCGCGAGCGCGTGGTGGATCTTGATGGAGGGTGGCGTACGCTGCGTCGTCGCATGTCACGCATGACAGGACCGCTGCTGATACAGAAGATGTTTGGAGACACTCTGTCGGGACTCTGCGAAGCAGGTCCTAGCAGCGTTATTCCACTGTCACCGACTTCGCCAGATTCCGAGGTTTGTCCACATCAGTGCCTCGCGCCAGCGCTGCGTGGTACGCCAGTAGCTGCAGCGGCACGACATGCAGAATCGGGGACAACAGGCCTGCGTGATCATCAAGATTGATCACATGCAGCCCTTCGGCCGGCTCGATCAAGGTATCTCGATCGGCGAACACAAAGAGTTCGCCGCCGCGGGCACGCACTTCCTGCAGATTGCTCTTGAGTTTTTCGATCAATGTGTCGTTCGGTGCAACGACAACGACCGGCATATTCGCGTCGACCAGCGCCAGCGGGCCGTGCTTGAGCTCGCCCGCTGCATAGGCCTCGGCATGAATGTAGGTGATTTCCTTGAGCTTGAGCGCACCTTCCATCGCAATCGGGAAATGCACGCCTCGGCCCAGGAACAAGGCATGGTTGTGCGTCGCAAAGCGCACGGCCCATGCGGTCACGGCGGGCTCACATTCGAGGACACGGTTCATTGCGGCCGGCAGATGGCGCAGCTGTATCAACAGTTCGCGTTCCCGATTGGCATCAAGAAACCCGCGCAGTTTGGACAGCACCAGGGTCAGCACGAACAGCGAGGCCAGCTGGGTCGTGAACGCCTTGGTTGAGGCCACGCCGATCTCGGGGCCGGCACGGGTCAGAAAACGCAGACTGCTGGCACGAATCAGTGCCGATTCAGGCACATTGCAGATGGTCAGCGTATCGGTCAGGCCCATCGCCTTGGCATGCTGCAGAGCGGCCAGTGTGTCGGCGGTTTCACCGGACTGCGAAATGGTCATGACCAGGGTGCCAGGCAGCGGCACCGAGTCGCGATACCGATATTCACTGGCAATCTCCACTGAAACCGGCAGCTTCGCGACGCTCTCGATCCAGTACTTGGCGACCAGGCCGGCATGGTAGCTGGTTCCGCAGGCCAGGATCAGGATCTGGCGGGTTCGCTCAAAGATCGGCTGTGCGTCGACGCCGAACAGGCCCGGTGACAATGAGCTTGCATTGGCGACCATCTCCAGCGTGTTCGCGATTGCACCCGGCTGCTCGAAGATCTCCTTTTGCATGTAATGCGAGTAATGCCCCAGCTCGATCGAATCGGCCGACAACTGGCTTTCGACAATCTCGCGCTGCGTCGGGGCACCGCTGGCGTCAATGATCTCGAAGCCGTTCGGGCGGATCTGAACGACATCGCCTTCCTCCAGGTAGGCGACATGGCGTGTGACCTGCAGCAGAGCCGAGGTATCCGAGGCGAGAAAGTTCTCGCCATGACCGGTGCCTCCGTTTCCCACGCCAAGCAGCAGCGGGGAACCCCGCCTTGAGCCGACCACGGTATCGGGTTCGCGGCTGCTGATTGCGGCAATCGCGTAGGCGCCTTGAAGTTCACCCACGGCCAGCTGAACTGCCTTCTGAAGCGACATGCCTTGCGTGACATAGGCATGCAGCAGGTGCGCGATCACCTCGGTATCAGTCTGTGATGCGAATTGATAACCCAGACCGGTCAGTCGGGTGCGTAATGCCTCGTGATTCTCGATGATGCCGTTGTGAACCACTGAGACTTCGAGCGTCGGGCTGATCGATGCATGTGGATGGGCGTTGCTTTCGGTGACTCCGCCGTGCGTCGCCCAGCGGGTATGTGCAATGCCGGTCGGCGCCTGGGCGCCGATCTGTTCAGCGCGGGCTTGCAGGTCGGCAACCCGACCCACCGCGCGTACCCGCTCCATCGCACCGTTCAGGATCGCGAGACCGGCCGAGTCATAGCCGCGATACTCGAGCTTGCGCAGCCCCTCGATCAGGATCGGCACCACATTGCGCCGTGCGACGGCGCCAACGATTCCACACATTTGAAGCACTCCCGCGCAGGGGCAGTCTGCCCTTCGAATTGATCAGTGCACGATTTGATGGTTACGAGGACTTCTTGCCTGCACGCTTGACCGGGCGTTTCCAGCTGCTGATGCTCATCTGCTTGGCGCGTGACACAGTCAATTGCTCGGCCGGCGCGTCCCGGGTCAGCGTGGTCCCGGCCCCCAGCGTTGCACCGCGTCCGACGCGAACCGGGGCAACCAGCTGCGTATCGCTGCCAATGAACGCATCGTCCTCGATCACCGTCTGATGCTTGTTGACACCGTCATAGTTGCAGGTGATCGTGCCCGCCCCGATATTGACGCGTTCGCCGACGACTGCATCGCCGATATACGCCAGGTGATTGGCCTTTGACCCTTTGGCCACTTTGGCATTCTTCATTTCGACAAAATTGCCGACATGAGTCTCGTCGGCCAGCTCGGTACCGGGACGCAATCGGGCATACGGGCCAATCCGGGCTTGGGCGCCGATGCTGGCGCCGTCGATATGGGTGAACGGCAGCAGCTGGGTGCCGGCACCAATCTGCGCGTTGCGGATCACGCAGTGGGCGCCGATGGTCACGTCATCGCCAAGCAGCACATTGCCCTCGAAGACGCAGTTCACGTCGATCGAGACATCGCGTCCGCACTGCAGTGATCCGCGAACGTCGATGCGGGCCGGATCCGCGAGCGTGACGCCATCTTCCATCAGCTGCGAAGCAATGCGTTGCTGCGCCACGCGCTCAAGCGTGGCCAGCTGCGCCTTGCTGTTGACGCCAAGTGTTTCCCAGAGGCCCGACGGTTGCGTGGCAGTAACCGCAACCCCTTCGGCCACCGCGGCAGAAACGATGTCGGTCAGGTAGTACTCGCGCTGCGCGTTGTCATTGGACAGAGCACCGAGCCAGCGTTTGAGCGCGACTGTGGGAGCGATCAGGATGCCGGTGTTGACCTCGCGGATTGCGCGCACCGCATCGTCAGCATCCTTCTGTTCGACGATGCGCACAATGCGATCCCCGTCGCGCACGATGCGCCCGTAACCGGTCGGATCGTCCAGATGCACGGTCAGCAAGGCCAGACAGGCGCTGCCCGAGACAGATATCAGGCGCTCCAGTGTCTGCTTGGTGATCAGCGGCACATCGCCGTACAACACCAGCGTCGGAACGGATTCATCGAGTTCGCTGGTTGTCTGCATGACTGCATGGCCGGTTCCCAGCTGCGGCTCCTGCAGCGCCCAGCGCAGATCAGGGGCATCCAGCAGGGCCTGGACCTGGGCACCGCCATGCCCGTGCACGATGATGATCCTGCTCGGCTGCAGACTGCGTGCACAGTCAAGCACATGGGCCAACAGCGGCTTGCCTGCCAGCGGATGCAACACCTTGGGCAGGGCCGATCGCATGCGCTTACCCATGCCGGCCGCGAGAATGACGATGTTCATCTTGTCCTGTTGAGTCAGTGGATTGCCGCGTCCCGAGGGCATTCTTTGAAGAGTCTATCAGCCCATTCGTCGCGGCACGTGACCTGGTGCTGTTGCGCTGTGCCGATGCTCAGGCCGTTGAAACCGGCAGCCAGCGACCGCCCACAAAAAGTTCGCTGCCCAAGACCTGCTCTGCCCGGATCAGCGCATTCCATTTGACTGTTCGCTCGCCGCGCGTGATTGAGCCTACTTTCAGCTGACGAGAATTCCAGCCGATGGCCAGATCGCAGATCGTCGTGTCCTCAGTTTCGCCAGAGCGCGCTGAAACGATGGTGCCCCAACCGAAGCGCCGAGCCATCTGCATCGCTTCCAGCGACTCGGACAGTGTGCCGACCTGGTTTGGTTTGATCAGCACGGCATTGCAGGCAGGTTGACTGGCAGCTGCTTCGACCAGTTGCGCATTGGTCACCAGAAAATCGTCGCCGATGATCTGAACCCGCGAACCGAAGGCCTCGGTAAAACGCTGCATGCCGGCGGCATCATCTTCGGCCAATGGATCCTCGATCGAGCAGATCGGGTAACGGTCCAGCCAGCGACCCAGCATTTCGATCATCGCATCGGTATCAATCGAGCGGCTCTCCAGACCAAGCCGATAGCCTTGTCCGTCGCGCAGTTCACTGGCTGCAATATCAAGTGAGATCGCGACCTCGTTGCCAGGGACGTAGCCGGCCGCCTCGATCGCGCGCAGCAGCACCTCAATGGCTTCCTCGTTGCTCGCAAAGGCCGGCCAGAAGCCGCCTTCGTCGGCGACACCCTGGATCGCACCCCGTTCGGCCATCAATTTGCCTGCCGCCATGTAGACCTCGGCAGTCATCTCCAGCGCCTGCTCGACCGAGGTGGCCGAGCGGGCAACGACCATCAGATCCTGAAAGTCGATCCGGCGGCCCGCGTGCGCACCCCCCCCGAAGATCTGAATCTCCGGCAGCGGAATCGAGATTTCACCGCTGCCGGCCAGCACCTGATACAGCGGTGCACGCTGTCCCGCTGCGAAGGCCTGCGCACAGGCAATCGACACCGCCACCGTGGCATTGCCGCCGAGCACGGATTTGGTTGGTGTGCCGTCAAGCTCCAGCAGTGATTGGTCTGCGCTCAGGGGCGCATCGAGCCGGCAACCGAGCAGCCGTGGGGCAATCTTTGTGCGGATCGCTGTCAGCGCCTGCTGCACATCGAGACCGCCCAGTCGCGTGCCGCCATCGCGAGCATCAATAGCCTCGCGTGAGCCGCGCGATGCACCGGCTGGCGCAATGCCACGGCCGACTGAACCATCGGAAGTCTGCACCTCGACCTCGACGGTCGGTCGCCCGCGCGAATCCCAGATACGCCGCGCATTCAGCGCCTTGATGGTGCATTCAGTCATCATTGTTCCGTTTCAGGTGGATGGGTCCGCAGCCAGGTCAGCCAGGCGCGCAGCACAGGGTCGAGCCCCTCATCGGGCTGGACCTGCTTCAAGCGTTGTCGCGCGAAGGCGCGAACCGAGGCGCGATTGGTTTCATTGCGCAGGTACTCGACCGGCGACTTGCCATCGATGCGGGCCAGCAGCAATGCCGGCAGCAGGTCGGCCGTGCGGCGCTCAAGCGTGGCTGCAGGCTCCCAATCGACTGTCTGCAGATAGGCATCGCGCATTGCGCGCAGGCAATCGGCATAGGCCTGCGCATGGGCTGGTCGCCAGATCGCCTTGAGCAGCAGGTGGTTCAGGCAGAAAGCCAGATCAAAGGCTGGGTCACCAAACCAGGCGCATTCGGCATCCAGAATCACCGGGCCCTTCGGGCCGCACAGAATATTCTTCGGGCTCACGTCGCCATGGACGAGGACGCGGCGGGTTGTTGCAGTCGTGCGAACAAGCTGTTCAAGTTTCTGCGCCAGATCCCGATGCCGTTGCGCACTGGCCACCAGATAGGGCTCCAGGCGGATGGCATGAAAATTGGCATCGGTTGCAAAGGCACTAGCCAGGTCGGTCCGGTCAGCACTGGCCGAATGGATTCTGCCCAGTAGCCGGCCCAGCGCGGCCGCGAACTGCGGGACGGCTTTGCCATCGCGCAGTTCAGCCTTCCAGACCGGATGCCGGTGGGGCTCCAGGTATTGCATCGCGAAGGCCAAACCTTCGTCATCGGCGGCCAGCACCCGAGGCACTGCGTCAGGCGCGATGGCTTGCACAAAGCGCATCCAGCCCACTTCGTGGCGATTACGTTCGGTCGGCGCACGCCAGTCAGCCGTCACTTTCAGCTTGGGCAGGGCGCGTTTGACACAGATGCTGCCGCCCGGCAGATCGGCACGGTAGATATCCGAAGAAACGCCACCGGTCAGCGCCTGCAGGTGAACGTTTTGACCCTCCTGCAGCAGACTCATGCGGCGCAGCGATACCAGGATCGCGCTCAGGCTCTCGCTCGGGTCCTGCAGGCTCATCATGGTCGGGGGCTCAGCCTAATGCTGACCCCGACTTGATCTGCGAGACGCCCACACCCCGACTCACTTCGGATCAAGTGCATGCGCTTCGTGGGGGCGTCTTTCGGTGATCAGTTGCGGCGTCAGGGCACCGACGATCATGCCGATGATTGCAGCGATCAACCCTGCAATCTGTGGTGGCAGCAGCGCTTCTGCGTAGTTGGTCTCGCAGGCCAGCCAGACAATCAGGCCGGCCAGGATCGAGACGATGGCGCCCTGCATCGTGGCCCGCTTCCAGAAGATGCCGGCAGCCAGCGGCACCAGCGCGCCGACCAGTGTCACTTTGTAGGCGTTCTGAACCATCTCGTACATCGTGCTGCGCGAGTTCAGTGCGAAGATCAGCGCAGCGCAGGTGAACAGGATCAGCACAATCCGCAGCAGCAGCAGAAACTTCTTGTCGCCGATCCGAGGCAGGAACGGGCGCAGTACGTTTTCAGTGAACAGCGCGGTCGGAGCCAGCAGCGCGCCGCTTGCGGTCGACAGAATGGCGGACAACAGCGCGCCAAAGAACATCACCTGCGCCCACAGCGGGGTGCGGGAGAGAATCAGATCGGGCAGGATGCGCTGTACCTCGCGCGCATCCTCGGAAGCAAACAGCTCGGTGTAGGTCGGCTGAATCACAACGGCCGCGTAGGCGATGAACATCGGCACAAAGGCGAAGATGAAGTACAGCAGACCGCCGTACATAGCACCGCGCACTGCGGTGCGCTCATCCTTGGCGGAGGTGACGCGCTGGAAGACATCCTGCTGCGGAATTGATCCGAGCGCCATCGTGGCCCAGGCCGCTGCAAAGGGCAGCCATTCGACGAGTCCGCCTTTGGGCAGGAAATCAAGCTTGCCATCAGCGGCCGCCCTCGAGATGACGTGGGAGACTCCGCCGGCCTGATCGCCGACGATCCAGGCGACCAGTACCATGCCCACCACAATCACGACCGTCTGGAACAGATCAGTCAGGGCGACGGCCCACATGCCGCCAGCCAGCGTGTAGATCGACACGGCAGCTGCGCCGATCAGGATGCATTCATTCAGGCTCAGCGTACCGCCGGAAAGCACATAAAAGACCAGACCGAGCGCGGTCAGCTGTGCCGATGTCCATCCCAGGTATGAGGCAGTGATGGCCAGGCTGGTGATCAGCTCGACCAGCTTGCCGTAGCGCTTGCGGTAGAAATCGCCGATCGTCAGCAGATCCATCCGGTAAAAGGCCTTGGCAAAGAAGATCGCGATGAAGAACAGAGCGAAGGCCGCTCCGAACGGGTCGGCAGGAATGCCGTTCAAGCCGTCCTTGGCGAAAGTGGCCGACACAGACAGCACTGTTTCAGCGCCGTACCAGGTCGCAAAGACCGTGGCCAGGTTGATGTAAAGCGGCAGGCTGCGCCCGGCCACCAGAAAGTCTTTTGACCCCTGCACGCGGCGTGACGCATAGACGCCGATCGCAATTGTGAAACACAGATAGAGCAGAACGGATCCGATCAGCATGTTGGACTCCTGGACAGCAATATGCAGTGAGGGACGGTGTCCCGCGTATGAGCTTACGAGGGCTGAATTATGAGGGAACGGAAAGGAACCGGAACAGTTGAATGGCTGCGATTGTGGTCATCGCCAACGCCAGCAGTCCGAGCCAGAACCTGATCCGGCGTTGTTCCCCCAGCATGGCCTGCTGCCACTTATGATGGTCGGCTGCCAGATCCGGACTGGCCTGCTGACTGAGCACTGTGTGAATCAGGCGAGGAATCTGCGGCAGGGTCTGGGCCCAGCGCTCAGCCTCGCGCTCAACGCGCGCTCGCAGTCCGGATAGTCCGACCTGGTCGCGCATCCAGCGCTCCAGGAAGGGCTTGGCCGTGACCCACAGATCCAGATCCGGATCCAGCTGGCGCCCCAGGCCTTCGATGTTCAGCAGTGTCTTTTGCAGCAGGACCAGCTGCGGCTGGATCTCGACATTAAAGCGCCGTGAGGCCTGGAACAGCCGCATCAGCACGAGTCCGAGCGAGATGTCCTTCAGGGGGCGGTCGAACACCGGCTCGCAGCAGGCCCGCACGGTCGATTCGAGCTCATCGATTCGGGTCTCACGCGGGACCCAGCCGGATTCGACGTGCAGCTCGGCAACCCGGCGATAGTCGCGTCGAAAGAAAGCAAGGAAATTCTGGGCTAGATAATCCTTGTCAGTCTCAAGCAGCGTGCCGACGATGCCGAAATCCAGTGCGATATACCGGTTGAAGTCCGGCTCCCGGTCGCCAACCAGGATATTGCCCGGATGCATGTCCGCGTGAAAAAAGCCGTGTTGGAACACCTGTGTGAAGAAGATCTCCACGCCATCGCGGGACAGTTTCTTCAGATCAATCCCGGCTTCGCGCAGCCGTTCAATGCGGCCGACCGGAATGCCGCACATGCGCTCCATCGTCAGCACATTGGTGGCGCAGAAGTCCCAGTACATCTCGGGCATACGCAGCAGCGGTGACTGCTCGAAGTTGCGGCGCAGCTGGTTGGCGTTGGCCGCCTCGCGAATCAGATCGAGTTCATCGTGCAGATACTTGTCGAACTCGTCGATGACGTCCAGCGGACGCAAACGGCGCGCATCTGCAGACACCTTGATCAGCATCGATCCGGCCGTGCGCAGCAGCGCGAGATCACGGTCGATGACCTGGGCCATGCCCGGACGCAACACCTTGATCGCGACTTCGCGACCGTCCTTCAGGCGGGCGAAGTGAACCTGGGCGATCGATGCCGAGGCCACCGGTTCGGGGGTGAATTCGTCAAAGACTTCGTCGATGCGTTTGCCCAGGCCGCGCTCGATTTCAGTGATCGCCAGTACGCTCGGGAAGGGCGGTACCTGATCCTGCAATCGGGCCAGTTCGTCGGCAATATCTTCGGGTAGCAGGTCACGACGTGTTGAAAGGACCTGCCCGAATTTGACGAAGATCGGCCCCAGACTTTCCAGCGCCATGCGCAGACGAGCTCCGCGGGGCGCATCAAGGGTCCGGCCGATCTTCAGGACACGGGCAAGGACGCGCGCCCAGCGAGCGCCCGTGCTTGCGGCAAGGTCGTCGGCGGCGATCTGGTCAAGCCCATAGCGCCACGCGACGAAGCCAATCCTTGCTAGACGAAAAAGACCCATGATTCAGCGAGCAGACTCAGCGCCAGCCGGCAGCGCGCAGTTCGTTCATGAAGGTCTGCGCCATCAGCTTGTGGGTATATGGGGTCGGATGAACCCCATCGGCAAACATGAAACGGCTGGTATCGGTATCGAGCAAGGTCAGCTCGGTGCAGAAAAGTGATGAACCGTCTGTGACCAGACCGCCCGTGGCTGCAGCGATTTTGTCGCTGCTGCAGGCCCGTTGCTCCACGTCGGTGAACCCGTAGGCGTTGGGGCTGGCAGCCCAGGTAGCGATCAGTGCCTTTGAATCGATGGTTCGGACCGTCGCGCCGGTCAGTCCAGCAGTCAGTGCTGAATTGAAGGCGAGTGTCATCTGACTGACGAGTCCGCGGGTCGGTGCATCCAGTACGAACTTTCCGAACGGGGTGTCCGAGACATCCGGGATGTTCCAGACCACCACCTGCTTGGCACCGTTGGTCAGAAG
>JAURMJ010000389.1 GCA_030830765.1 Quisquiliibacterium sp. | reverse complement strand
GCGCCACGCCGCGAACTGCCTGGCCTGCCAGCAGGATGGCATTTTCGCCTCGGGCTCCTGCCAGGCGCCGACCAAACTGCCTGGCCGCCTTCGCGGCGCTTTCACCGTAGGCGTAGAGCACGGCGGCGACCAGCACGGTCAAGAGGAACTGGACAATCAAGGCGCCAACCGTGCCAACCTCCGACGCCAGCCAACGCACAATCTGCACGATATAGGGCTGGGCCTTGGTGGCCAGCAAACCCCAGCCTCCGGCGGCCGCGTCATGCCAGATCTTGGCGGCTTTCTCGCCAATGAGCGGGATGTCATTCAGGAAGACCGGAGGAGGGGGGATCTGCAACTGAGCCAGTTGCCTGGTCCAGACACCGACCTGATCAATCTGTTCGGCAATGGCTCCGATAGCCATCCAGAAAGGCAGGATGAGCAGCAGCAGCATTGCAATTGTCATCAATGCAATGGCAGGGGTTCGATGCCCACGGAATTTGGCTTGCAACATGATCATCACCGGCCAGGTGGCGATGACGAGTGTGGATGCCCAGATGATCGCACTCAGGAAGGGACGAAGAACCCAGAATGTGGCAATGATCAAGGCGCTGATGGCAATGACAGCCAGCAGAGTCCGTGTGATTTCCTTTTGCATTGTTCTGTTCCCGCTTGAATACCGCCCGCCGTGCAGCATGCCACAGTGGCGGCGAGGCAGGCACTGAAGGGTCTGCGCCAAACGGATATTCCAGCAAGGGGTGATTGACGCGCAGGCCCTTCAAGCGCTCGGACGTATCGGATGAATCAAGGCGAACATATCCGCTACACTCAGTGATCCGCGGGGCTTCTTCGCGTGTTTCCCACGATGAAGTGCAAGGCGCTCAAAACCATGGTTTCGATGCCGGGAATTGCAATTTCAGGCTCTGAACAGAGTGCTCAGCGGTCTCTACGCATGTGCGATGTGTTCTCAATCTGTTTTTTGATGCGCCGAAACGCGTGCCGACAATCAGGCTCCCCAACTCTGGGAGCGGCTGGAGTGGCTTGAAATGATGGAGCAGCCCGGCTCTGCCGGTTCGGATGAATTCTTCATGCGTCAGGCGATTGACCAGGCTCACAATGCCGCGATTCTTGGCGAGGTTCCGGTCGGAGCCGTTTTGGTCAGAGACGGGCAGGTGATTGCAACCGGCTTCAATCAGCCGATTGGCAGCCACGACCCGAGCGCACATGCCGAGATTCAGGTGATGCGCGCGGCTGGGCATATTTTGTCGAACTACCGGTTGAGCGGCTGCGATCTCTACGTCACCCTAGAGCCCTGTGCGATGTGTGCTGGCGCCATTCAGCATGCGCGCATCCGGCGATTGGTGTTCGGGGCGAGCGACCCCAAGACCGGTGCCTGCGGAAGCGTCGTCGATCTGATGTCCAATACCAGCCTTAATCATCATTGCGAAGTGCAAGCCGGAGTTCTTGCACAGGAAACCGGAGCCATGTTGTCTGAATTTTTTGCGCAACGACGGCGCCTGGCGGCAAGGAATCGAGTGGGAAATGGCGGCTGATGCCATAAGACGGCTGTCTCTCGAGAGGCATCAGGTGCCCGAGTTTTCTCCGTCGTTGGCACGCAGGATCAACATGAAACGTCCTGGGGCCAAACACTAAAAAAAACAGCGCCAAGCAGGCGCTGTTTTTGTAATCGAAATTCCTCGATCAGAATGGGATCCGGGTTACTGAATCCGGGCTTTCGAACGCAGTTCCTTCTGCAGATCTCCGACGCGGTTACGTTCCATTTCCTTCTGAATCTGCGGGCGGACCTGATCAAACGGAGGCGGAGCCGAATCACGGACATCCTCCAGCAGGATCACGTGCCAGCCGAACTGCGTCTGCACAGGCGTCTCGGTGAACTTCCCTTTCTCAAGGGCGGTCATCGCCGCAGAGAAGGGCGGCACAAACGTAGCCGGCGTGTTCCAGTCGAGATCGCCGCCATTCTGCGCCGAACCGGGATCCTTGGATTGCTTGGCCAGGTCTTCGAACTTCGCTCCCTTCTTGAGCTGCTCGATAACTTCCTTGGCCTCTGCTTCCTTGGTCAAAAGAATATGGCGGGCCTTGTATTCCTTCTCGCTTGACTGCTTCGCAAGCTTGTCATACTCAGCCTTGAGATCTTCATCCTTGATCGGATGGGCTTCCATGTACTCTTTGATCACAGCCTGAATGAGAATCTGCTGGCGTGTGTTCTCGATCTGCTGCTGGATTTCCGCCTTCTTGCTCAAGCCCTTGCGCTCGGCCTCCTGAACAAACAGTTCGCGAGCGATCAGTTCGTCCCGCACGGCTGCCCGCAGTTCAGGCGTTTCCGGCCGCCCCTGAGCCGCCAATGCCTTCATGAACTCATCGACCTTGGCCTTCGGAATGGGCTTGTTATTCACGATGGCTGCGTTCTGAGCCCACAAGGCGGGCGCGGCAACGAGAAGCGCACAGGCCAGGACGGCACGGACGCTCTTACGGGAAATACTCATGAAATCGATCCTCGTGGTGTTCGTACTCGTCACCCATGACAAGCTGGGCGGAGCACTTGAGATCTGATGCTAGCGGTCTGATTCCGCCGGCGTTCGCGCTTCAATGCTCAACGCATGAATCCGATCGGGCATCCAGTCGCGCACGGAATCATACACGAGGCGATGGCGGGCAAGCGTTGACAATCCGCTGAATTCCCCACTGATCAGACGCACGCTGTAGTGACCACCCCCAGACGCTGCGCCAGCATGCCCGGCATGCAGATGGCTGTCGTCGGTGACCTGAATGCGGCCCTCGGGAAACGCTGTCTGAAGGCGACTGGTGAGTTCCTCGGCAGTGGGTTTGGTCATTGCTTGTCCTCGATCACATGCCGGGTGAAGTACAGCGCCTGGGCAATCACAAAGGCCACAGTCAGCCCCAGTGAACCGAACAGCTTGAAATTGACCCAGGTTTCAGTCGAAAAACGATAGGCAATCAGGATGTTGAGACCACCGAGCAAAGCGAAGAAGAGGATCCAGGCGATGTTCAGGTGATCCCAGATCCGTTCGGGCAGTTGAACTTGCTTGCCCATCATGGCCTTGATCAGGTTGCGGGACATAAGATAGCGCCCCACGATCAGCGCCACGGCAAACAGCCAGTACAGCACCGTGGGCTTCCATTTGATGAAGGTCTCATCATGAAAGACGAGAGTCATACCGCCGAAGACAACAATGATTCCGAGACTGACCCACTGCATGTTCTCGATGACCTTGCCGCGCAGCCTGAGCCAGAGGATCTGGCCGATGCTCGCGACGATCGCAACTGCAGTCGCCACAAAGATTCCGCTGATCTTGAAGGCGATAAAGAACAGAATCACCGGGAACATGTCGAATAGGAGTTTCATGGCGCAAGTGTAACGGGTTGATTTACGGATTTCCGGGAAAAACGTTAATATCCAAGGCTTTGCTGCCTAATCTTCGGAGACAATCCAAATGGCCGAACGTACCCGTAATCGTCGCAACACCATTGAGCGTCGTTGCCTTCCCAAGTCGCTCAAGCGCCTCTTCAAGGGTTCTTCGAGCACTGTGTTTCGCCTGCTTGAGAAGGTCAAGAAGGCCTGAGCCGGAGCAAATACCGGTCAGGTAGTCTCCTGGTGGGATCCAGAAAGATTTCAACGAGGCCCCTGACTCGGTCATGTTCGCTGTGCACCGAACGACTGCTCACGAAGAGCAGCTCACCTGCAGATGCGCCGCCCATTCCGGAGGTGGCTCTGCGTAGCTTCTGAATTCAGCCCGCTCCTCGAACGGGCTGCGAAGGGCCTCGAGCAGAGTTGCCATTTCGCTGTAATCAGGAGCGTCACCTTGCCCACTTGATAATTCGGCCGGTTGCTGTGCGGTCCGAACCGGAGTGCTCGCGCCCAGCCCAAGCCTGACACGCTCGTTGCCACCTCTTGCGCGTTGGATGGCGATTTCGGCCAGATGGTTTCGCAGGACGTAGACCGGATTGACCCGGTTCATTGCATCTGCTCGCTCCGAATCACTGCGATCCTGATCCGAGAGGCGCTGTCGATATTTCGTGGCCCAACCGTCAAACGCACTCGGGTCGAGAAATAAATCCCGGCAACCTGAATCGCCTGCGGCATCGGAGCGCCTGACCCGGGCAAGCTCCCGGAAAAAACGCGTGAAATCTACCCGGCTGGTCGCGAGTATCTCGAAAAGCTCCGACAAAAGCGCGTCGTCTGGATCACGCCACTGGGCAAGGCCAAGTTTTGCTGCGAAGCGAGCTGAAAATTCAGCCGCAAAAGTCGGACGGAAGATTTCAAGAGCTTCTTTGGCCAAATCGACTGACTCGAGTAACGGCATCATGGCCTGACCTAGGCAGTAGCAGTTCCATTCGGCAATTCCTGGCTGATTCGCGTAGGAATAACGCCCAGTGGAATCCGAGTGATTGCAGATATGCTGCGGATCAAAGGCATCGAGAAATCCGAAGGGGCCGTAATCGATTGTCAGTCCCAGGACCGACATGTTGTCGGTGTTCATGACGCCGTGACAGAAACCGACTGACTGCCATTGGGCAACCAGCGATGCTGTTTTACGGGTGATTTCCCGCAGCAGCGCCTGAAACGGCCTGACCTCGTCCCGCAGTTGCGGATAGAAGTGATCGATCAGATAGTCGGCGAGCTGACGCAATTCGTCGTGGCGTCCGGCGTAATAGAAATGCTCGAAATGGCCAAAGCGTAAAAAGCTGGGCGCCATCCGGGTCACGACAGCGGCCGTTTCCACGCTCTCCCGAAACACCGGCGTGTCTGCGCCGATAATGGCCAATGCCCGTGTGCTCGGAATGCCAAGCGCATCCATCGCCTCGGAACAGAGGAATTCGCGGATCGATGAGCGCAACACCGCCCGACCATCGCCCATTCTGGAATACGGCGTCAGGCCAGCTCCTTTGAGCTGAATTTCCCAGCTGTCACCCGAGATGCCGGGTAATTGGCCGAGCAGGAGGGCCCGACCATCGCCAAGCTGTCCTGCCCAATGGCCAAACTGATGACCGGAGTAGACGGTTGCGATCGGAACGGAGCCTTTGGCCAGGGTGTTGCCAGCCAGGATGTCAATAACCTGCGGTCTGCGAAGTTCGGCCGCCTCAAGCCCGATCAGTGCCGCAGCCGCTGCTGACACGCCGACCAGATACGGCGCATCAAGTCGTGCAGGTTCCACTCGCGAGTGAAACGCGGGGCTAAGCTTGCCAAACCCTGATTGAAAGTGCAGCTCGTCAAAGGAGCGCGAAGGGATCAAGGCAGGTTCAGGCGCATTCATTGGACTTTGGCTCGTGCTTCATATGAACCGTGATTCTAGGGGTGAATAGCCGTTCAGAACCGGCTATCCCATGTCTATGACCATGGTGATCATCGAACAAGGCACAACGAGCACGGATCTGCGAAAGGGCTCAACTTGACTGAGCAATCCTCGAGGCGCGAAGATGCTGCGGCGATAAATTGAATGCCCGCCGGAGTTCACAAGCTTTTCCGGTCGGCAACCAGACCACGGAGACCCCAGTAATGCAAGGCCTGATGATGGACATGCCGCTGCAGATCAGTTCGATCCTGCAACACGCGGCTCGGCATTTTTCCGACAATGAAATCGTATCGCGGCGCGTTGAAGGCGATATTCATCGCTACACGTATGCGCAATGCGAGTTGCGTTCCCGACAGCTGGCCAATGCATTGGTCCGACAGGGCGTTCAACAAGGCGACCGCATCGCGACGCTTGCCTGGAATGGCTATCGGCACATGGAAATTTATTACGCGGTCGGCGGCATGGGTGCGGTGATCCACACGATCAATCCACGCCTGCATCCGGATCAGATCGCCTGGATCGTCAATCATGCCGGCGACACATTCATGGCCTTTGACCTGACCTTTCTGCCGATCATTGAGGCGATTGCCGACAAGTGTCCGAATGTCAAAGGCTGGATTGCAATGATCGATGAGGATCGTCAGCCGCAGTCCGACAAGATTTCGAAACTGCTGAACTATGAGCAGCTGCTGGCGTCAGGCTCAAGTGACTATCACTGGCCTGAACTTGATGAACGCTCGGCCGTTGCGCTTTGCTACACCTCGGGAACCACCGGTAATCCGAAGGGCGCCCTGTATTCGCATCGTTCGACAGTCCTGCATGCCTATGGAGCGGCCTTGCCTGATGCGATGGCAGGCAGTGCACGCGACTGCATCCTTCCCGTTGTGCCGATGTTCCACGTCAATGCCTGGGGCATTCCCTATGTGGCACCGCTGGTCGGCGCGAAGCTTGTGTTTCCGGGCGCCCAACTCGATGGCAAGTCGCTGTTCGATTTGTTCGAGTCGGAAGGGGTCACCTTCGCGGCCGGGGTGCCAACGATCTGGCTGGGATTGCTTGCGCACGTCAAGGAACAAGGAGCGCGTTTCTCCAAACTGAACCGTACGGTGATCGGCGGCTCAGCCTGCCCGCCGGCGATGATCAGGACCTTCAAGGACGATTACAACGTCGATGTGATCCATGCCTGGGGGATGACCGAGTTGTCGCCGCTGGGAACCCTGTCGCGTCTGCAGAACAAGCATCTGACTCGCAGCGAAGCCGAGCAGCAAAAGATCCTTGAAAAACAGGGCCATGTGATCTACGGCATCGATATGAAGATCGTCGATGATGACG
>JAURMJ010000388.1 GCA_030830765.1 Quisquiliibacterium sp. | reverse complement strand
CGAAACCCGCGCCAGCAAGGGGACGCTGGCGGTGTTCAGGTCCACGCCGACGCTGTTGACGCAGTCCTCAACCACAGCGTCCAGGCTGCGCGCCAGTTCGCTCTGGTTAACGTCGTGCTGGTACTGGCCAACGCCGATCGACTTGGGGTCGATCTTGACGAGCTCAGCCAGAGGATCCTGCAATCTGCGGGCAATTGAAACCGCACCGCGCAAGCTCACATCGAGCTCCGGGAACTCACGTGCGGCCAGTTCGGACGCCGAGTAAACCGACGCACCGGCCTCGCTGACCACCGCGCGGGTCAGACCCAACTGGGGATGACGTTTAATCAGATCAACAACCAGTTTATCGGTCTCACGTGAGGCCGTGCCGTTGCCGATCGCGACCAACTCGGCACCATGCGTCTGCGCAATCCGGGCCAGCGTGGCGAGCGACCCGTCCCAGTCATTGCGTGGCACATGCGGATAGATTGTTGTTGTCTCAAGCAGTTTTCCAGTGCCATCGACAACGGCAACCTTCACGCCGGTCCGCAGACCCGGGTCCAGTCCGATCGTTGTGCGTGCCCCGGCTGGAGCTGCCAGCAGCAAGTCATGCAGGTTGCTTGCAAACACCTTGATCGCGTCTTCCTCAGCCCTTTCACGCAGGGCACCAAGCAGCTCGGTTTCCAGCTGCCAGCCCAGCTTGACCGACCAGGTCCAGCGCACCGTCTGCGCCAGCCAGGCATCGGCCGGGCGACCGCGATCCACAAGACCGAAACGTGCTGCAACCAGGCGCTCACAGGACTGTGCACGCGTCGGCGGATCCGCCAGTTCCTCGGGCAATTTGACGGCCAGCTTGAGCACCTGCTCACGGCGACCGCGCAGCATTGCCAGGGCACGGTGCGAAGCAATCGCAGCCAAGGGCTCGCGATGATCGAAATAGTCCGAGAACTTCTGAGCGTCAGCCTCCTTGGCCTGCGACGTATCGTCCAGTACAGAAACCAGTTGCGCCTGGCTCAGCAGATGTTCGCGTAACTGTCCGACCAGCTCAGCATCCTCGGCAAACCGTTCAATCAGGATCTGACGAGCGCCATCCAGCGCGGTCTTCGTGTCGGGCACGCCAGGATTGTCACCATCGGGACCGGTGAAGGCCTCGCGCAGAAACTTCGTGGCTTCAGTTTCAGGCTCCAGCGTCGGGTCTGTCAGCAGCGCATCAGCCAGAGGCTCAAGACCGGCCTCGCGCGCGATCTGGGCCTTGGTCCGACGCTTGGGCTTGTAGGGCGCATAAAGATCCTCAAGGCGCTGCTTGGTGTCGGCCGCTTCGATGGCCGCTCGCAGCGCGTCATCCAGCTTGCCCTGGCTCTCGATCGATTCGAGCACGGTCGCGCGCCGGTCTTCCAGCTCGCGCAGATATCCGAGGCGCTCTTCAAGCGTGCGTAGCTGCGTGTCGTCCAGGCCGCCGGTCACTTCCTTCCGGTAGCGGGCAATGAAAGGCACGGTCGCGCCTTCATCAAGCAGGCGCACGGCCGCCTCAACCTGCTCTGGTCGGACCGACAGCTCGGTGGCAATTCTTCTCTCAATAGACTCGGCCATGGATCAGATGCGAAAAACTTTTCCGGGATTCAGCAGGTTGTCGGGATCAAAGGCCTGCTTGATGCGACGCATCAGCTCTATGGCATCGTCGCCGACCTCATCGACCAGGTAGGCCATCTTGTGCAGGCCGATGCCATGCTCGCCGGTGCAGGTTCCGTCCATCGACAGCGCCAACTGCACGATCTGGTCATTCAGTCGCTCGGCCTCGGCGATTTCGGCCTCGTTGTCCGGGTCGATCAGCAGCAGCGCATGGAAATTACCATCACCGACATGGCCGACCAGCATCGATGGGAAATCACCGGTATCCAGAATGTCGCGCGCCGCAGTGATTGATTCGGCGAGCCGCGAGATCGGTACGCAGGTGTCGGTGACCACCGCCCGGCAACCAGGACGGGCCTGCAGACAGGCGAAATAGGCGTTGTGGCGGGCAGTCCAAAGGCGGTTGCGATCTTCGGGACGGGTTGCCCATTCGAAATTCTCGCCGCCGTGCTCGTGCGCCAGGTTCTGAACCAGCTCTGCCTGCTCGCGCACCGAGGCCTCAGTGCCATGAAACTCGAAGAACAACGTCGGTGCCTCGCGCAGTTCCGTCTTCGAATGCGCATTGATTGCGCGGATCGTTGCCTCGCAGAGGAATTCACTGCGCGCCACCGGCACGCCGAGTTGGATTGTTTCGATCACGGTCTGCACCGCATCGGATAACGATGGGAAGCTGACTACCGCAGCCGACATGGCCTCTGGCAGCGGATACAGCTTCACGTCGATCTCGGTGATGATGCCCAGCGTGCCTTCCGAACCGATGAACAAGCGGGTCAGGTCATAGCCAGCCGATGATTTCTTGGCGCGGCGGGCTGTGCGAATCACTTTGCCCTCGGCCGTGACCACGGTCAGACCGAGCACGTTCTCACGCATCGTGCCGTAGCGCACTGCGTTGGTGCCGGAAGCACGCGTCGCGCACATCCCGCCGAGGCTGGCGTCGGCACCCGGGTCGATCGGAAAGAACAGTCCGCTCGACTTCAGCTCATCGTTCAGCTGCTTTCGCAAGACGCCCGGCTGCACGGTCACGGTCAGGTCCTCGGCATTGATCGTGAGCACGCGGTTCATCTGTGAGAGATCGACCGTCACGCCGCCCTGGATCGCCAGCAGATGTCCTTCCAGCGACGAGCCAGCGCCATAGGCGATGACCGGATACCGATGCTCACGGCACAGATTGACTACATCCACCACGTCATCGGTCGAATGCGCATAAACGACCGCCTGCGGCGGACACGGCGGGAACGGCGATTCGTCGCGCCCATGGTGGTCACGCACAGCCTGCGCGGTCGAGAACCGCCCGTCAAAGCGGCTGCGAAGCGCATCGACAAGTGCAGGCGGAATCAGCCGCTGCAGATGCTCGCGGTACGGGGTCGGATGGTTCATGCGGTTCTCCTGGAGGGCTGGAGTTTAAAATATCCCCCTGTTTCGCGAAATGAACCACCCGGAGACCGACAGGCCATGGGCAAAAGGCTTACCCAGATTGCAACCCGCACCGGTGACGATGGCAGCACCGGCCTTGGCGATGGCAGCCGGACCACGAAGGACAGCCTGCGCATTGCCGCGCTGGGCGACGTCGACGAGCTCAACTCGGTGATCGGTATGCTGCTGACCGAGGAAATACCCGACCATGTGGCAGAAGCCCTGCTGGAGATCCAGCATGACCTGTTCGATCTGGGCGGCGAACTGTGCATCCCGGGTTTCGAGAATCTGGCCGATTCCCAGGTTGAAAAGCTTGATCAGCTGCTCGCGAAGTACAACGCCGAACTGCCCAGACTGCAGGAATTCATTCTGCCGGGTGGCTCGCGGGGCTCGGCCACTGCTCATCTGGCACGTACCGTGGCACGCCGCGCCGAGCGAGCCGTCGTCTCATTGAGCCGACAGGAACTGGTTCGCACCGTTTGCAAGCAGTACCTGAACCGCCTCTCCGACCTGTTGTTTGTCCTTGCACGCGTAATCAATCGGGCCAGCGGCAGGCCCGATGTGCTCTGGCAGCGTGGCCGAGAGATCTGAGTAAAACGGCTGCTTGTGCCAGGGAGCCGTCGGATGCAGATGGAAAGACGTCGAACTTGCCCGCACCCAGCGCAGCAACGCCCTGACTGCTCAGACTCCGCGGGCGGAGTCCAGGAAGGAAACCAGCTGCGCACCGGTCTGACGGAGCCGGTCTGAGAGCAGTCTGACCAGTTGCAGCATCACCCGGTTGCCCAGTGACGGATCGGCATCAAATAGTTGCATCAGCGGTTTGTGCTCCAGAACGGCGATGCGACTCGGCTCGATGGTCACGCACGATGAGAATCGCGGCTCACCATCGAACATCGACATCTCACCCAGGCTCTGCCCAGGCTCCACGACTGCAATACGCGCCGGATAGCTGTTGCGATTGCGGCGCAACACATCCACCGCGCCGGTCAGCAGCAACAGCATGAAATCGCCCTGATCGCCCTCGGTGATCAGCGTCATGCCGACCGGGGCATCATAGACCGTCATTACCGCGCTCACCCGCTCGATCTGGTCGAGAGACAGATCGCAGAACAACGGAGTCGCCGCCAGCATCGGCCCAAGAACACCCTGCAGCTGATCGCCCTGGCACACGACGGCAAGCCCCAAAGCGAGCATCCGCTCGTCTGCTGTCGGCGTTGCGGGAGTGTCCTTGGCCTGTAAACCGGGTTGACCGGCACCACCAGGCTCAGCGTTCGGTTGAGCCGAATCCTGCCCGGCCGCTTTGCGCGCTTGCATCTCGGCGTTCCTGTTCATGCGAACCAGTTTTATAGCACGGGATCAGGCTGTGATCAGGCGCCTGACCCGGGGCGCCGCTCCCAGAACCGGCGGCGGATGAGTGCGCCAGAGACCGACCGCCCTGCTGCGCACGATCAATCAACTCTGCCTGCCAACCCGATCGGTTCACTCGGGCGAATTGAGCCGGCGTGCCCGCACTGCCTCGGCCAGTCCCTCAAGCGATGAGAGGCTTTCCTCCCAGCCGATGCAACCGTCGGTGACACTCTGGCCGTAGACGAGCGGCTTACCGGGCACAAGATCCTGACGACCCGCAACCAGATGGCTTTCGACCATCACACCGAAAATCCGGCTTTCGCCTGCAGCAAGCTGCTCACCAACATTGGCCAGGACACTGATCTGGTTCTCCGGCTTTTTCTGGCTGTTGCCATGACTGGCATCAACCATCAGCCGGCAGGCCATCGCAGCGGCGGCGGCTTCCTTGCAGGCTGCCTCGATCGACGGGTGATCAAAGTTAGGTGCCTTGCCGCCACGCAGGATCACGTGGCAGTCTTCATTGCCATTGGTCGACACAATCGCGGAATGACCCCCCTTGGTGACCGACAAGAAATGATGCGGCTGCGAGGCGGCCTTGATCGCCTCGAGCGCAATCTTCAGATTTCCATCCGTCCCATTTTTGAAACCGACCGGGCACGACAGGCCGGATGCCAGCTCACGATGGATCTGCGACTCGGTCGTCCGGGCGCCGATAGCGCCCCAGGAGATCAGGTCAGCGATGTACTGCGGTGTGATCATGTCAAGGAACTCGGTGCCGGCTGGCAGCCCAAGCTCGTTGATGTTGACCAGCAATTCGCGGGCGAGGCGCAAGCCCCGATTGATCTGGAAGCTGTTATCCATGTCCGGATCGTTGATCAGCCCCTTCCAACCCACTGTTGTACGCGGCTTTTCAAAGTAGACGCGCATCACAATTTCCAGATCGCCGCGCAACTTCTCGCGCACGGCGGCAAGCCGGTTCGCATATTCCATCGCGGCCTTCGGATCATGGATTGAACAGGGTCCGATGATGACCAGCAGCCGATCGTCCATGCCATGCAGAATTCGATGTATCGACTGGCGAGCCTCATAGGTCACGCCTGCAGCCTTCTCGCTGACCGGCAGCTCACGCAGCAGGTGCGATGGCGGCGCGAGCTCCTTGATCTCACGGATACGAACGTCGTCGGTAGTGAATTGCATTCTTTGCTCCAGGCGGTTGTGCTCAGGCCGAAAAAAAAACCGCCGGCTTTTCGGGGCCGGCGGTTTTTTCGGATTCGGTTCAGGCTTCAGTTACAAACTCGCTCCCGACTCGTCCCGCCGCCGGCAGGAAAGCCAAAATAAAAAAACGAAAAAAATCGGGGCGAGCTCTTCATGGTGGTCGCAGTTTAGCGAGCGATTGGCAAGCAGGCAAGTCAACCCGCCTGCGCTATTCCGGAATGACGCGCAGGATCAAGCGCTGGGACTGTCTGCGATCAGGCGGTTCCACCGACAGTGAGCCCCTCGATGCGCAGCGTCGGCTGACCGACGCCGACCGGCACACTCTGCCCGTCCTTGCCGCAGACGCCGACCCCGGAATCAAGACGCATGTCATTGCCGATCATGGTCACACGGGTCAGTGCGTCCGGCCCGTTACCGATGATCGTCGCCCCTTTGACAGGGTACTGAATGCGACCTTTTTCAACCCAATAGGCTTCGGAGGCAGAGAAAACGAACTTGCCATTGGTGATGTCCACCTGGCCACCACCGAAATTGACCGCATACAGCCCGCGGTCGATCGACTCGATGATTTCGCCCGGATCCTGATGGCCGCCCAGCATGAAGGTATTGGTCATTCGCGGCATCGGCAGATGTGCGAAGGATTCCCGCCGCCCGTTACCCGTGACCGGCACCTTCATCAGACGCGCATTGAGCGTGTCCTGCAGATACCCCTTGAGCACCCCATCCTCGATCAGCACGTTGGATTGCGTCGGATTGCCTTCATCATCAATGTTCAGCGAACCGCGCCGATTGCTGATCGTGCCGTCATCGATGACGGTCACGCCGCGGGCCGCGACACGCTGACCAAGCTGCCCCGAAAAAGCTGATGAGCCCTTGCGGTTGAAGTCGCCTTCCAGTCCGTGGCCCACGGCCTCGTGCAGCAGCACGCCAGGCCAGCCCGGTCCAAGAACGACGCTCATCACGCCAGCCGGCGCAGGCCGGGCTTCCAGGTTGATCGTTGCCGAGGCGACCGCTTCGCGCACGTACCGTTCAATGAGCTCATCATCGAAATAATCCAACCCGAACCGTCCGCCGCCGCCGCTGCTGCCCTGCTCGCGTCGGCCATCGGCCTCTGCGATGACCGTGACAGACAGGCGCACCAGCGGCCGCACGTCGGCAGCGATGCGACCATCGGAACGCACGACCAGCACCGTGTCGTGTTCAGCCGCGAGACCTGCCATGACCTGCACGATCCGCGGATCTCGGGCACGCGCCAGGCGTTCAACCTTCTCCAGCAGCGCAACTTTGGCAGTCGCGTCCATCCCCTCGATCGGATCGGTCGCGCGATACAGCGACAACCCCGCACCCGGGGCAAGCCGCTGTGCGACCTTGATGCGACCGGCCCCCTGGCGCGCGATCGTGCGCGTGGCGCGGGCAGCCGACAGCAGGGCGCTCGCATTGATTTCATCCGAATAGGCAAACGCGGTCTTCTCACCACAGACCGCACGCACACCCACGCCCTGCTCGATCGAGAAGCTGCCTCCCTTGACGATGCCCTCTTCAAGACTCCAGCCCTCGTGACGCGTGTACTGGAAATACAGATCTGCGTAATCGACACGATGCTCGAACACTTCGGCCAGCGCGCGAGTCAGGTCGACCTCATCCAGACCGGCCGGTTCGAGCAGCACCTTGCGGGCGATCGCCAGGCGATCGATCCCTTCGTCAACAATATTCATTCAATACACTCCATCAAGCCGGGATTCTTCACATCACCCGGTGGCCCAGCGCCGGCAGGATTCGCCGCACCTCATCGAGCCGGGTCCGTTCCAGCGCTCCAGCAACCACACCCTCGCCTTCAGCGAGTACCGAAAGCACTTCACCCCAGGGATCAATCAGCATTGAGTGGCCCCAGGTCCGGCGACCGTTCGGATGCCGGCCCCCTTGCGCAGGCGCCAGAACATAGCACTGGTTCTCGATCGCGCGCGCGCGCAGCAAAACTTCCCAGTGTGCAGACCCGGTCGTGTAAGTGAATGCGGAAGGCACCACAATCAGATCGACCGGCGACAGAGCGCGATACAGCTCCGGAAAGCGCAGGTCATAACAGACCGACAGACCAACACGCCAGCCGTCGAGATCGACAACCACGGGCGTGCGTGCCGCCTCGATCGTGGCCCCTTCGTCGAAACGCTCATTGCCGCGCTGAAAACCGAACAAGTGAATCTTGTCATAGCGGGCAACCCGCTCGCCCTGCGGACCGTAGACAAGGCAGGAATTGCGGACCTTGGCCGGACGGCTGCAGGCCAGCGGCACGGTTCCGCCGATCAGCCAGATGCCATGTCGTGCCGCCTGCTCTGACAGGAACCGCTGAAGCGGGCCGTCGCCATCGGGCTCACGCACGGCAACCTTGTCGGTATCGCGCTCGCCGAGTAGGCAGAAGTACTCGGGCAAAACGACCACGCGCGCACCTTCGGCTGCGGCCTGAGCGATCAGCTTCTCTGCGGCGTCCAGGTTTGTCTGCACCTGGGGTGCCGAGATCATCTGGACTGCAGCAACACGGAAATCGGAAATAGTCTCTGTCATGGCTGTGTCGTTGCGGGGGAAAACTGAGCCGGTCTACGCCTCTCGGCCACCTGAGGATCGGCCCACGAACCTTTCACATCGTACTCGTAGGTGAACATCTGCTGAATGGGACCGCTCAGCGCGAGCTGCGCCAGAAACGAGCCAAGCCCGATCACCGGATTCACCATTGCACCATAGGCGAGCGAGGCCAGGCCGGCATTCAACTCTGGAACGACCTCGACCGCAAGCGACTGGGTCTCCCGCTCGATGTCGGCCTCCCCGCTGATGCGCACCTGCGCCTGTACACCTTTCATGGCGAGATTGCTGGTCCTGGCCACACCATAGGCAATGCCGATGTCGCCACGCACCGCGTCAAATGAAAACCCCTCGGCAAAGACGTCCCGGAAATCAAGGTTCAGACGCCTGGGCAGCGATTGCAGATTCAGCACACCGATCAGCTTGGCAATGCCGGGATCGGTTTTCAGAAACTGGCCCTTGCCGATATCCAGCACAAGGTTGCCGCCCAGCGACGGATAGTCGATTGACAACGGCGACCCCAGCCAATGGATTGTCCCTGAAAGCTTACCCGGACCATTGCGCATCACCCCTTTCTGGCCGAAGCGATCCAAGAGGCGTCCAGAATCGACCAGATCAAGGTCGAACTGCATTCTGGTCGGACGAACGCCTGCAACCGCAGATGGTGTCCAGTTGCCGGTCGCCAGCAACTGCGCATCGGGATTGGAAATCATCAACCGGTCCAGACGCCAGCCCGGCAGGTTGGGGCTCGTCCCGTTGGTTGCCTGCAACTCAAGCCGGCCCAGTTCGCGCTCAAAAAGCACGAAACGCTCAGCGACGACATCCAGAGCCGGCAGCGCGGTTGGCTGAGCATCCAGCAGATTTTCAATTTCACGCACCTGAGTCCGCGGAATTTCCAAATGACTGAAGCGAGCACTCAATTCGCCGATCGGCTGACCGGGTCTGGCTGCACGCCAGTTGAAATAACCATCGACCTCGCGCGAATCAATGTTCGCGTTCCAGAACTCGCCGATTCGGGTGGCACCAAGCACGACATCGTGCAACTGCTTGCCACCGACCTTGATCTTTGGCGTGACCAGTGTGACCGACTGAGGCATCAGGCTGAATTCATCGGCTTGCTTGCCTAAACCGGGCCCACGAGCCGGATCGCCCTGCGGTCGGCCAGACGCACCGGCCGCGCCCCCTTTGTCCGAGAGAAAGGGTGTCCAGGCATCGACATCGACAACATCGGTCTGCAAGATAACCGCAAGCCCCTGCTCAGGAACCACGGGTTGCGCATTCAACGCAAGCGCACCGCGTCTGATCTTCAGCGTCTCGGAACCCTCTTCCCGTTCACGCTCAAAGAGCAACCTGATTGCGCTGCCAAGCTGAACATGGATTGCGTCGCGCCGTGGCCGGGCTTGCGGATCAGACACCGACTCAGGGGTCGCGTTTACTCTGAGCGGCCAGTGCGCCTCGGCGCTCTTGTTCATCGGAGCCGGCAGCTTCGATGACAGGCCGACCAGATCGGACTCGATCGTGACCATCGACGCATGCCGTCGGACCTCGACATGTGCCCGAAAATCCGTGCTGCCATCCAGCGCCTGCGTCAACGGGTTATCGCTGACCATGCGCATGCCCTGAGCCGTCACCCGGCCAATGACGTCCAGCTCGAAACGCCCGGCTTCAGGGGTTCTGCCATTGACCCGCACCGGCCCCCCCAGGAAAGTGCCGGACAGATCGCGCAGGCTGAGTTGTTCGTCGGTGAATTCGAGCGTCCCGCTCACCCCTGCCAGCACGGGCAAGGTCTTGTCCAACTGCAGATCATTGCCATCGAAGCGAACGATCCCCTTGAGCCGCGATCGGTCCAGATTCTCCAGAGGGATTTGCAACTGCAGGTCAAGCTGCGCGGGACCCAACGCAGTCGCTGAGCGCGTGAAGTCGTCGATCCGTGTCGCCACGGGGCTTTCGTTGACAAACTTCAGCATGTCAGAAGCCGGTCCGGTTCCTCTGCCGGCGATGCGCAGCGTCGGCTTCAGAAAATCATCGATCCGCGCATCCACGCTGCTCAGCGAAACGCCATACACCCGTGCAGCATCAGCCTTGATGCGCATCCCGGCCCGCTCAAAGCGCAACTGTCCCTTGATTGAGTCAATGTCGGGCCAATCGAGTGCGTATCGCAGTTTCGTATCGCGCACATCGGCCGTAATCAGGAACTGACCACTTGCGGGATCACGAAATGGAAAGTCCTCGAGATCCCCGCGAAGCACAAACTCGGTGCGGCCGGCCTGACCGCCAAGAATCGACTTGGCAACCCAGTCGCGAACGATCGCATCGATTTGAAGCGGCAGGTAACGCGCAACGCGGGTCGCTCGGGCTCGGCTCAGGCTGCCCTTGAAATCAACCAATCCCATGCCCTTGCCGCCAGTCCGATAACTACCGCTGACAAGTCCGGACGCATCGGCATTGGCGAACTGCAGCCGGGAGACCTCGACAACCAGCTCTGAGGAGGCTGCTCCGCGCTCTATGCGCCAGCTTGCCTCCGACTGAACCTCGTCGAGCGGGATCCGCGGCTCGGCAAAAACCCCAGGGAAACCGAGCGCGCCGTCCTTGGCACGGATGCGCAACTCACCGGCATCGCGCAGGATCCTGGCCTCACCGGACAGATTTTCAAACCATGGCAGGCTGCCGGGCGGATCCTTGACCCGAACGGTCGTACTTGCTTTGGAAACCTCGACCTTGGCCACGCGTTCCTTTGGCCGTTGATCTTTTGCCCGTCGCTCAGGCTTGTTCTCCCCGGCCACAGCTCCCGGGTCGCGGGCAGACTCGTCGCCCAGATAACGAACAGACAAATTCCTGAAGTCCAGCGAAGCCTCGAATGCGGATTCCGCCGAATCGCTCCAGCTGGCGGTCAGCGCATCGATATGACCGCTCAGTCTGAGCGCGGCAAGACGCCGCGCAGTCTCGGACGGCAGGGGGAATTTGCGCAACGCATCGAGCGCAACACCCGCATCGAATGGGGCCAGCGCGATACGACCGCCGACAATGCGTCCGGCACCGTCAAGGGAGAGCTGCTGCAGGCCCGACGATGCAAGCCGCAGTTTATCGTCGAGCAGCAACTCGAACTGCTGCAAACTGGCCAGATATCCGTCGGCATCCGGTTTGACCGAGGCCTCAAACTGCAGTCGCTCTGCATTGATCGATCCGGCAGTTCCGTCCAGATGCAGCTGACTGCCGGAGAAACGCACCACTGCATCGGCAATCCCGCCTCCCCGAAGACCCAGCCAGACCTTCAGATCAGCGCGACCCGTTGCACGGTCCAGCGGTTCGATGGGAAGGCTCTGCCGCACTCGCCGCAGATCCAGTCCTTTCATGCCTGCATGAAGTTCTCCAGACCAACTCAGCCAGTTTGATGCTGGCACCCCGGCAGACCGGTAGATCTCGAAGGCAAAGTCCAGCTGCTCAAGCCCGACTGCCGCTGCGGGGACTTTGATGATGCCGCGATGACGACGTCCGACCGACCCCAGCGCAAGCTCGATCGCCTCGATCGAAGCCTGCCTGCCGGACAGATGATCGATCCAGTCGATGCGGGCCTGATGCAGCAGCACACGGCGCTGAGCCAGGAGCAGTGCAAGACCCTGATCATCCTGGTCCGCGTCCGGATCGATCAGTACACCGGCCACCCGAAAACGCCGCGCATCCAGTCGTTCGACCCGCAGGCTGGGCTGATCGAGCTGCAGCACCGACAGGCCCAGGTGGCCACTGAACAGGCTCACCGGGGAAATCACAGCGACCGCACGGGCCACTGACAACCCCGGATGATCGGGGTCAGCACCGATCCGCAAGTCATGCACGGTGAGCCGCGGCCAGGCGCCTTCGAACCCCGTCTCCAGGCGTGCGAGACTGACCTTTTGCCCCAGCATCGACGAGAGCTCAGCCACCAGCATCGGACGCCAGTCGTCAAGTCGAGGCCACAGGTAATGGCGCACTCCCAGATAGGCGAGCCCGACCACAAAATAGGCGACCAACAACAGCCCGAGCAGCAGTCGGACGATCGTCGATGCCGGATCGACGCGAGGATTCAATGGGGGGTTAGGCGCCAAAATGTCAGAAAGCGTCGGGCCTCACGCGGGCAGCGACGGCCGGATTCGATAGGATACCTCCAGAACCCTTGCGCCGGCCTTTAGCTGGCCTGGAATAAACGAGTCGGAAGTTGAGCACGGACCTTACCTCGATGGACTACAAAGCACAGGATTTCTCAGGCTATTTCCGGCGATCGCTGCAGGCCCTGCAGACCCGTCACGCGGACGACTTCGACGCACAGGGACTGATTACCCGCTGGATCAACGCATCAATCAGTGCCCAGGCCATTACAGAAGGGCTGGACGACGCACTTCAGTTCGAGCGCGCTCGAATCGGCCAGACTCCAGCAATCGAGCAGCAAGGCGAGGCTGTCGCCCGCGCCCTGCGACGCGTGCGACAGTGTCTGATGATGGCCCTGGCCGAGCGTGACATCCGTGGTGATGCGCCGCTTCAGGAGGTCTGCAGCGCAATGACCGCGTTTGCATCCCAGGCAAGCACGGTGGCAATGCGCCAGGCGGGCGCCGAACTGATTGAAAAATTCGGCCTTCCGCTGGATGCGCAAGGTCAGCCGCAGGATCTGCTGGCGGTCGCGATGGGCAAGGGTGGCGCGGATGAACTGAATGTTTCCTCGGACCTGGATCTGGTGTTCGTGTTCCGGGAGCAGGGTGAAACGCAGGGCGTCTTCGACGAGGACGGCGACCTGCGACGTGGCAGCCAGCTTCCGACCGCGGAATTCATGCACCGGCTGGCACGCCGCACGATCAACCTGCTCGCTGAGGTCACTCATGATGGCTTCGTGTTCCGGGTCGACACGCGACTGCGACCCAACGGCGATTCCGGCCCACTGGTCGCCAGTCTGCCGATGCTTGAGGACTACTTCTTCTCGCAAGGCCGCGAGTGGGAACGCTTTGCCTGGCTCAAAGGCAAGGTCACTGCAGATTCCGGCCTCGCCGGCGAGGCGGTCCGCGATCGCGATGAGCAAGCACTCCAGTCCATCGTCACGCCGTTCGTGTTTCGTCGTTACCTCGACTTCCAGGTTTTCGGCGCATTGCGCGAACTGCATCAACTGATCCGCTCCGAGGTTGCCAAGCGCGACGCCCGCAACAGCGGCAGCGTCGATCTGAAACTTGGGCGTGGTGGTATCCGTGAAATCGAATTCACTGCACAGCTTTTTCAGGTCGTGCGGGG
>JAURMJ010000387.1 GCA_030830765.1 Quisquiliibacterium sp. | reverse complement strand
GACACCTGACAGGTCACGCAGCTTGCCGTCTGCATCGATCAGACCCGGTTTTTCCTTGCCAGGTTTGCCGTAACGAACGAGTTTCATTCCTGATTCTCCTTAGAGATGATGCGTTCAAGACGCGAATTCCGGATCAGACGCGTATGGGTTCGCTTTTACCGGGTGCCAGAGTGTGCCACGAGACAACGCGTGCTCGGGACTTCAATGAATTTATTGGTCGGCTTCATCCGCACCCCGCGTCCGCGGCAACAAGGACGGATAAGGCCCATCGATCAGTTCGTGCTGCTCGAGAACCAGACGGGCAATCTGACGGCGATTCAGTTTGCCCTGCGGGTTGCGTGGCAGCTGATCAACCTCCACATGGAGCCGCGGCCGCTTGTGCTGTGACAGCTCGGCGACTCGGACTGCAGCCTGTTCACGCCAGGATGCACCGGCTTGTTCGGCCACCGCAACAATGATTTCACCCCAGTATTCAGAAGGCAGCGATGTGACGCAGACCGGGCCACTGTCAGGCAGACCTTGAAGAAGACTTTCGATTTCATCCGGGTTGACGCGATAGCCACCGGTCTTGATCACATCGGCTTCACGTCCGGTCAACACCAGCCGACCAAGATCATCGACAAAGCCCAGATCACCGGTTCGGTGCCAGCCATCGGGCTCGTGGGGGATGAATCCGTCTGGACCGATGAGGCCGCGAGACATGTGCCTGGCACGCAGCCAGACCTCTCCGCTGACAGGCACGGTGACGACACTTGAAACACCCGCATTGTCTGCAGCCGCCGATGCGATTGACTGCCCGTGTTCGATGACTTGCGCCTGCATTTGCTCGGAGGCGCCGGAAAGCGCGAGCCCCGATTGTTGTGCGGACTGCGCATCTTCGCTCTGTCGAATACGGATCTCGACCCCGGGCGCAGGCCAGCCGACACAGGCGCCCGGATGCTGGTCCTGCCCCTCGTAATAAGCATCGACGTCGAGTGGCTCGAGGACAGTGATCGGGTTCACGCACTCGGTCTTACCAAAGGTGATGCGCACCACCGGGCCGAACATCTGACGCGCCTTTCGATACAGAGAAGCTGGCAAGGCCTGCGTGCCGGTGAACACACAGCGCACACCGTCAAAGCGCTCGTCACCGAAGGTTGCTGCAATCTTGGCCAGCACGGTGGGCGGTGCAAACAGCGCAGCGACTTGTCCGCCACGCAGCAAGCCGAGCAGGTGGTCGGCCTGCACCCCCTCAAGCAGCCGAACCTCTGCACCATATGCGCACCAAGCAAAGGTGAGCAGCGATGCACCATGCGGAAACGGCGTCATCAGCACGATGCGCTCGCCACGCGCGGGGACGAAAGGCATCGTCGCGCGCAGCAGCTGCTCACCGGCCCAGCGACCCGCGTGGTCATAAACAACGGCTTTGGGTCGGCCAGTCGTCCCTGATGTGAACATCATCCGGCTGTCAGCCGTTCCAGGAACCGGTGGCAGCACGCAACCATCATCAGCATCAGCAAGCTCATCGACTAACAGCGGCTCAAATCCAAGCTGCCGGATCTGCTGCGCTCGCCTGGCATCAGTCAGCACGAGTCTGAACGGCACGAGTGTTGCACTCCAGGCAACTTCCTCGGGGGTATAGCCCCAGTTCAGCGAGACCTCGGCTGCACCACAGACACGGATGCCATACGAGGTCCAAACTGCCTGCAGGCAGTTGGGCAGCAACACGGCGACAGGATCACCTGGTCGCAAACCGCGAGCGATCAGGACTGCAGCAAGCGCATGGGCCTTCGATGCAAGGTCCTGATAGCTCAGAGACTGTTCAGTCGCGTCGACAACAGCGGACGCAGCACCAAACCGCTGCGCAAGAATGCGCAGATCGGAGGACCAGGCAACGACGCTCATTGACCCATCAGCAATCCGGGGAACCAGAGCGAAATCGCGGGCACGTAGGTAATCAGCATCAGCAGGCCGATCATTAACAGAATCAACGGCGTCGTGCCTTTGATCACATCGGCCAGCGGCGTCTTCGAAATATTCGCAACGACAAACAGGTTCAGACCAACCGGTGGCGTCAGCAACGCCAGTTCCATGTTGATGACCATGACGACCCCGAAGTGAATCGGGTCGATCCCCAACGGCTCGAGCATCGGCACCACGATCGGAACGATCAGCAGCATCACCGAATAGACCTCGAGGAACATGCCGAGCACGAACAACAGACCGTTCATCGCAAGCAGGAACTGCCAGGGCTCGATACCCGAGTCCTTAACGATCTGAACGGCTCCAGACGTGATGCCGGTTTCAGTCACCCAGTGCCCAAAGCCCAGTGCGACGGCAATGATGATCATGATCACGGCCGCATTGCGGACGGAGTGCGACATGACCGACAGAATCTCGCGAGGACGGATTCCCTTGTAGACGAACAAGGACAGGAAAATCGCGACAACTGCCGACAAGGCAGCCGATTCGGTCAGCGTCACAAAACCGCCATACAGGCCGCCCAGCACGATGACCGGGATCAGCAGGGCGGGTATCGCCACCCAGGTTTTTCGGATCACGACATCAGCAGGTGCGGGCTGAGCAGTCGCATACCCGGCGCGACGGCTAAACCAGATCACATAGGCAGCGATCAGACTGGCCTGCAGCAGCCCCGGCACAACGCCGGCAAGAAACAGCCTGGGAACCGAGAGGTCGGCCAGCACCCCGTAAACGACAAAGGCCAGCGATGGAGGAATCAGAATACCCAGCGTGCCTGATGCGCCCACAACCCCGGCAGCAAAGCGCTGCGAATACCCACCGCGCAGCATTGCAGGCACAAGAATGGTTCCCATCGCAATGGCCGTGGCGACCGACGAGCCACACATGGCCGCGAAGATTGTGCAAGAAACAACGCTGACCAGGCCCAGGCCGCCACGAAAGCGTCCAACCCAGGCATCGGCGGCATCGATCAACGCACGCGCGACACCTCCGCGCTCCATGAACGTTGCCGCAATCACGAAATACGGCACGGCGAGCAGCGTGACCGAATTCAGTTCATCTATGAGCTTCTGCGCATAGGGAAGCAACTGTCCGTCGACTGCGAACATCGCAGCTGACGAAAGACCCAGCGTCAGATAGATCGGAACGCCGAGAAAGAGCAGCGCAAAGAAGATCAACAGGGCTGCGTAGGTCATTTCAGTTCTTTATGCTGAGCTGCGCGTATAGGCGCCTCAGGTAGCCCACAGTCAGAGCAAGCCCACCGGCCGGCAACGATGCAATGAAGATCCACATCGGAAAGCGAAGGCTGCTGGTCGAGACTTCATTGAAGTCCCAGGAATCATAGGCGGCGAATGCTCCGTACCAGAGCAGCATCCCACCGAAAAGCAGCCCGAGCAGATTGGCCAGGATTTCACTGGCTCGCCGCAGGCGCGCAGGGAACATGCTCAGAAACAAGTCCGCCTTGACATGCCGATCCTGCAGTGTGACCGACCCGAGCGACAGCAGAACCGCCCAGACGATCAGGTACACCTGCACCTCTTCAACCAGATCCAGAACAAGATCCGGAAAC
Organism: Quisquiliibacterium sp.; assembly: GCA_030830765.1. Lineage (GTDB taxonomy): Bacteria > Pseudomonadota > Gammaproteobacteria > Burkholderiales > Burkholderiaceae_E > Quisquiliibacterium. Next base: position 2,611 of record JAURMJ010000387.1, on the reverse strand, counting down.
AAGTCTCGGACGACCACGTTGTAAGAACACAGCGCCAGCGCAGAGAGCGCAAACCCGCCGACCAGCAGGTCCTCGAGACGGGAAACAAGACTCGGAGGACCCGCATGGGCATGAGGGTCCTCACCGAGCTCCGAGGCAGCCTTGCTTTTCAGCGCCTCGAAGACCGCCGCTTTTGCCGCATCCTCCGGTTGACGGCGGTCCTGGCTCATCTTAGAGCTCCACACCCGCTGCTTTGAGTGTCTTCATTGCGCTGTCGATCACATCCTTCTCGATTTTCAGCTTGTCGACCAGCCCGGGCTGGGTCTGCATCAGCAGCTTGCGCGCCTTGGTACGATCCGCTGCGGATACATTGACTGCCTTCATGCCAGCCTTGATCAGGTTGGCGCGCGCAGCTGCCTGGGCATCTGCAGCATTTGCCCGCTCAGCCGTCGCAGCAATGTCCCAGGCTTCCAGGATGGCCTTCTGGATATCCTTGGACTGCTTATCCCACCAGGATTTACGAATCATCGGGACGTACTGCCCAAAGTACTGCGTATCCTCAAACGAATACTTCAGGCCGGCCTCGTGCAGCTTGGACGTCCAGACGCTTTCATAGGTGGTGGCCACGGTTGCAACAACGCCCTGATTCAGCGCACCGGGCAGATCCGGGAAGGGAATCAGGATCGGCGTACCGCCCAGTGCGGTCATCCTCGCTGCATTGGTGGTGCCACCGGGATAGCGGATCTTGCGACCCTTGAGATCCTCGTAGGAATTGACTGCGGCATCCGAGGCAAAGAAATGCTGAGCGCCCAGGTCGAACCATTTACCAGGCACCTTGACGCGCAACTTTTCCTCGAAGCGCTTGTTCATCAGCTCACCAAGCGCACCGTCCATGACCTTGTGCACCGTCGGTCCTTCGACGCCGTAGAACATCGGCATGCTTTGCAGGGCAGCGATCGGCGCGACCCCATCGAGCTGCCACGTCCCGGGGACAGCCATCTCAACAGCACCCTGGCGCAAGGCCTTAGGGATGTCCCGATCACGGAAGAGCTGACCACTCGGATAGATTTCGATGTCGAGCTTGTCGCCTACCCGCTTCTTGAGCTGATCTGCAAACAAGGCGACGCCGCGGTTGCGCACGTGAGTCGGGTTGGTATCCAGCGAAATACGCATCTTCTCGGCGGAATAGACCGGGGTCGCGCTGAATGTCGATGCGACGAGTGCAGCCGCACAAGCCAGCATCATTGAACGTCTGTTTTTCATTTCTGTCTCCTCCAAGAGATGGGAATTTCAGCCCAGATGGTAGCGGGCAAGAATGTAGCGACTAATCTGCTTCACGTAAACAAAGCTGACAATCTATTGATCGAGTAATCAACCCGCATGACCCAAACGGGCCATGGTCTTGACCGCGCGAAGATCGATGATCTGCGAATAAAGACTGGATCCATCAATGTCGTCTGCACGCGACAGGCAGTCGAGAAACTTCACGCGCAGGTCATCCGAATTCAAGGGCGCCATCGCATTGCCCCGCGCGAAACGGATATCACCGGAATCCAGCATGCTGCCATCGCGCAGGACAAGCTGGACCCGATCGTGCATAGAAAATACCGGTTCAATCGGACACTGCGTCTCAAGGGTTGAGATCCTGACCTTGCCCATCACCTCACGCACCGGCCCCTGATTGACAAATTCATCGGTCAGTTCAGACAAACCCACTTTACCCGCGACCAACGCCGAGGCGACTGCGAACTCAAGGCTGAACTTGGCCTCCAGCCCAGTGACGGGTTCATGGTTACGCAACATGGAGGCCTGCGCCGTGCCAATACTGGCTCGCACCTCGCTGACATCCGAACTTTGCAGACCGCGCGCACGCGCAAGGTCCAGCACGCCATCGATGACTCGGTGGGTGGCGTAACAGGTCGGGTACTTCTTGATCGACAGCCCGTAGTCAAGGATGCGCAGCTTGCTGCCCAGCTGCGAGGCCGGTGACGTGCGATCAGCGCGCCCCGCTGGCGAGAGCGCGGCCAGATAACCTGCGTGATGCTCGAACACATCCGGAGCTGCGGTCAGTCCGGCAGCTGCGAAACGCACCGCATCGATGCCGGCGGCCGCAGCCCGCCCCGCATGCAGCGGTTTGGTCATCGTGCCGAAATTGGCCACCAGCCCCCCCGCCATGCTGGCCGCAATCGCCAACGCGTGGCTGCATTGCTGCAGCGGCAGTCGGTTTAGACGTGCCACCGCGGCGGCGGCACCAATTGTGCCCAGCACCGCAGTCGGATGCCAACCCTTTAGGTGATAGGCATCCTGCTCACGCGCGAATAATTCACCCCAAACCTCGTAGCCGACCAGATAGGCAATCAGCGCGTCCTCGCCGCTTGCGCCAAGCCGCTCGCTTTCGGCAAGCACGGCGGGGACAAGTACCGTGCTCGGATGCCCGCCGAGCGCAACATCATCGAAATCAAGCGCATGACCGGCAGCGCCATTGATCAACGCGGCATCGGCACTGGCCGCCTTCACACGGCCGAACAGCAGCGATGCCTCGACCGCTGATGACTGGCGAGCTGCAACAAATTGCCGTGCAATCTGAACAACCGGCTCATCCCGACCTGCAATCATTGTGCCAATCGTGTCG
>JAURMJ010000044.1 GCA_030830765.1 Quisquiliibacterium sp. | reverse complement strand
TAGAAGTGACCGGTGCCCGCAGTGGACTCCAGTTTGATCTTTTCGCGAATTCCCTTGGCCATGTTCGTTCTCCTTCAGGGGGCGCTTCAGACTGCCTGACCGCGAGCACGCAGGTCGGACAGAACCACTTCGATACCTTTCTTGTCGATCAGGCGCAAAGCGGCGTTGGTAAGGCGCAGGCGAACCCAGCGGTTTTCGCTTTCGACCCAGAAACGGCGCGACTGCAGATTCGGCAGGAAACGACGCTTGGTCTTGTTGTTCGCGTGCGAAACATTGTTGCCGACCATCGGACCTTTTCCGGTCACTTGGCAAACGCGGGACATGGTTAACTCCTGATTCTTGATTCCGGTGCGCCGTGCCCAAAACTCCAAGGCCAGCATGCCGCTGTTCTGCTTTGGCTCGGGAAGCTTTCACCCCAAAAAGGGGTATGGGCTAGTGCTCCGTTCGCAAAGCGGGATTTAGCAAAGCTTTGAATTGTATGCCGAAAATGGCAGCAAAGTCAAAACTGATCAAAGCTGTTGGATTGGTCCAGGAGCGCAGATCAAAGCCAGCCACGCTCGGCGAAGGAGATGCAGCGATTCGATGCAATGATCAGATGATCCAGGACTGAAACATCAATCTGCGCAAGGGCGGATTTTAGCGCGTCGGTGAGTCTGCGGTCAGCCTCGCTCGCCTCGGCGATACCGGACGGGTGGTTGTGCGCAAAGATCACCGCTGCTGCATTGAGTCTGAGTGCCTGTCGGGCGACCTCACGCGGGTAGACAGCAGTCTGGTTCAGGGTGCCGCGGAACAGTTCAAGCGCGGCGATGACACGATTGCGATTGTCGAGAAACAAACCGGCAAAGATCTCGCTGGGCCGGTCGCGCAGCCAAAGACCCAGGAAATCCCGGACGCGGGCCGGACTGCCCAGAACGTCACGCTCGTGTAACTGCTCAAGGCTTGCGCGCCGAAACAATTCGCGCGCGGCCTGAAGGCACGCCCAGCTGCTCAATCCGAGGGGTGTCTGTGTACAAAAACCGCGCGCATCTGCGGCGAGCAGCTCTTGAATGCCACCGAATTGTTGCAGGCTGGCATATGCCTGCTCGATCGGGTCTGTGCCGGACCTGCAGCGTCTGGTGAGCATCGCGAGCAGTTCCGCATCAGAGAGCCTCTCAGGGCCGTAACGGGCAAGTTTCTTGTTCAAGCCATGGGCAAGCCTGCGCCGGGCTTGCGGTTGATCGGATTCGGTCATGAGCTGGTGTTGAGTGATAGGCACCTGCATGCGGTTCGATGACTTAAAATCGGCGGCTACGCAATGAGAAGTGCTGGAGATTTCATGAACGAGCGGTTGGGATCGGTGAAGCCGGATTCGTATCTGACTTTGCATTACAAGCTCAGTCTGGCTGATGGTAGTGGCGATGTCGTTAACACCTTCGGCTCGAACCCTGCGACCCTTCAGCTTGGGGTCGGCCAGATGGCCGAGCTTTTGGAACGCAAATTGCTGGGTCTGAACGAAGGGGATCACCAGGTGTTTGAACTGGAGCCCGAGCATGCCTTCGGGCCCCGCAATCCAGAGCTGCTGCAGCGCGTGTCTCGAAAGATGCTTTCAGAACATGGCGGGGCCGACACCGAGTACGATCCAGGCGATCTGGTCGAATTTCCGACGCCCGATGGTCAGCGATTTGCCGGCGTGCTCAAGGAAATCAACGAGCAATGGGCGCTGTTCGATTTCAACCATCCGCTGGCTGGCCAGCGAGTCCGCCTTGAGGTTCAGATCCTGGGCGTGCTTTGATTCAGGAGTACTGATGCAAGCCTTATTGGCCCAGCCGCGCGGGTTTTGTGCGGGCGTCGACCGTGCCATTGAAATTGTCGAGCGTGCCATCGAGCTGCATGGCGCGCCGATCTACGTTCGCCATGAAATTGTCCACAACGAGCATGTTGTCAAAGAGCTTCGTGGGAAAGGGGCCGTGTTCGTTGACGAGCTTGATCAGGTGCCCGATGGAGCCGTTGTGATTTTTTCTGCGCACGGCGTTTCCAAGGAGGTACGCGAGGTTGCAGGTGTCCGTGGACTGCGGGTGTTTGACGCAACCTGCCCGCTGGTTACCAAAGTGCATATTGAAGTGGCCAAGATGCGCAAGGATGGTCGCGAGATCGTGATGATCGGCCACGCCGGGCATCCGGAGGTCGAGGGGACGATGGGCCAGGTCTCAGGGGGAATCCATCTTGTCGAGACAGTTGCCGATGTCGCCCGACTGCAGGTCGCCAACCCTGATCAGCTTGCGTTCGTCAGCCAGACAACGTTGTCCGTGGACGATTGTCGCGAAATCATCGATGCCCTGAAAGCCCGATTCCCGGCGATTGCAGAGCCAAAGAAGCAGGATATCTGCTACGCCACGCAGAATCGCCAGGATGCCGTCAAGTTCATGGCGCCGCAGTGCGATCTGGTTCTTGTGATCGGATCGCCGACCAGTTCGAACAGCAACAGGCTGCGCGAAGTCGCGGAAAAGATGGGCTGTGATGCCCGACTGATCGGCTCGGCTGCAGAGCTTGATCCGGCCTGGCTGGATGGTCGCGAACGGATCGGGATCACCGCAGGCGCGTCAGCGCCGGAGCGATTGGTGATTGAACTGGTTGATCGGCTCAGGGAACTGGGCGTCAGCGCTGTTCGGACGCTGCCTGGCATTGAAGAGAACACTGCTTTTCCGCTTCCCAGGGGGCTTGGGCGGAACGACAAGCATTGAAGCGACTGCCGAGCCATCAGCTTGACCGGAGAAACGGATGAACAAGATCAATGAAACGCACGCGCCTGATCTACGCAGTTGGGTCGGATCGGCCAATGTGGCTGGTTGCGATTTTCCGATCCAGAACCTGCCGTTTGCAGTCTTTCGGCGGCGCGGCAGCTCGGAGCATTTTCGGGGTGGTGTCGCGATCGGCGATCAGGTCCTGGACATCGGCGCAGCCCACCAGGCCGGGGTCTTCCAAGGTGAGGCAGCACCGGCGGCCGCGCATGCTGCCTCGTCCTCGCTCAACAGCCTCATGGCGATGGGACCGCGTGCCTGGTCGGCCTTGCGGCTGGCCTTGTCTCGCATGCTGCGAACCGATTCGCCCGAACAGGAGCAGCTCAGGAATTGCCTGATTGCGCAGGAGCAGGTCGAATACACGGTGCCTGCGCGCATCGGTGACTACACCGACATGTATACGTCGGTGTACCACGCAACCAACGTCGGCAGGCTCTTTCGTCCAGATAATCCGCTGATGCCCAATTTCAAATGGCTGCCGATCGGGTATCACGGCCGGGCTTCATCGATCGCTGTGAGCGGTCAACGGTTTCATCGTCCCAAGGGACAGATTGTTCCTCCGGGCGAAAGTTCACCAATCTTCACGCCGTGCAGGCGGCTGGATTATGAACTCGAGCTCGGGATCTGGGTGGGCACCGGCAACACGCTTGGAAAGTCAGTTCCTCTGGATGAGGCCGAGCGTCATCTGTTCGGACTGTGCCTGCTCAACGATTGGTCTGCACGGGATATCCAGGCCTGGGAATATCAACCGCTTGGCCCTTTTCTGGCCAAGAGTTTTGCCACCACGATATCGCCCTGGATCATCACCATGGAGGCGTTGGCCCCCTACAGGTCCGCATGGACCCGGGAGGCCGGAGATCCGCAACCGCTTGCGTATCTTGAGTCGACTGGCAATCGTGAATTCGGTGCCTTTGACATCTGCATCGAAGCCTGGCTGGAGACCTCGGCGATGCGCGAGACCGAATCTGCAGCGCATCGGTTGTCACATTCGAACTTCAAGCACTCGTATTGGAGTGTGGCGCAGATGCTCGCGCATCACACCAGTGGTGGGTGCAATCTGAATCCAGGCGATCTGCTGGGCTCGGGGACCCAATCGGGGCCTGGAGAATCCGAGGCAGGAGCGCTGATCGAACTGACTCAAGGTGGAAAGTTGCCGGTTGACCTCGGGCTGGGGCAGTCCCGAACTTTTCTTGAGGATGGCGATGCGGTGATCCTGCGGGCCTGGTGTGAGCGTGAAGGTGCGGCAAGAATCGGTTTTGGTGAATGTCGCGGTGAAGTACTGCCCGCGCTTGACTGAGCGGTGCGATCGACAACGCGTCATTGATGATGATCTGCGTTCGCCAGGCGCGAGCGAAAGATCGCGACAGTATTTCAAGGAAGGAAAACGATGAGTGAACAGGCGCTTGGCAATGGTGCCGTGCTTTGCAGTCTCGATCATCGCGGTGTTGCGACGGTGTCGCTGAACAGACCGCAGGTCAATAATGCCTACAACGGCGACATGCTGGACGGCTTGCATCAAGCGATGGATCTCGTCGATCGCGATCCGGCGATCCGTGCGGTGATGCTGCGCGCCAACGGACGACATTTTCAGGCTGGAGCCGATCTGGCCTGGATCGCTTCGGTCGGCAAGCTTGGTCCGGACTCCAACGAACAGGCTTCGCGCCTGACTGGTGAGGCGGTCCAGCGTTTGAACGTCCTGCGCGTCCCGACAATCGCGCTGGTGCAAGGGGGGTGTTTCGGGGGCGGCACGGGGGTGCTGGCTGCCTGTGATGTGGTGCTGGCAGCAGACAATGCGCTCTTCGCAATCACCGAGGTGCGCTGGGGCTTGATGGCAGGGATCATCCTTCCCCATCTGTGCAATACGATTGGCGTTCGCAATGTGCGTCGCTATGCGCTGACCGCCGAGCGTTTTGATGCCCAAACGGCGCAACAACTCGGACTGGTTCATGAGGTTTGTTCGCTGGACACGCTGGGTTCGCGCGGCGAGCAAATTGTCGATGCCTTGCTGATGAACGCGCCGGATGCTGTTGCACTGACCAAGCGGCGCACGCTGGCTGTGTCTGGCAATGACTTGCCTGCGGATCTGATGAATGCGCTCATCGCCGAACACGCGGCTCGTCGCCAAACTGCAGAGGCGGCCGAGGGCACTGCGTCGTTCCTTGAGAAACGGGCACCTTCCTGGTACCCCGGTCCGCGTCCTGATTGAACGCAAAAGCCACTGCAGGCAGATGTTGCGCTGTCAGCAGCATGGCCTCTACGGTCGCCGTCGCACAAACCCTCTGTTATCGAGGGGGCGGAAAGGCAAACGCCCAGAACACTCTGGGCGTTGTCAGGTGGTGCCGGTGAGAGGAGTCGAACCCCCGACCTTCGCATTACGAATGCGCTGCTCTACCAACTGAGCTACACCGGCGTTCAAGGGTCGGGATTCTAACTCACGGGCACCTGCTTCACAAATTGGCCTGGAAACAGGCGGCTGCGAATTGTGAAATTTCTCGGGCCGGTTGAGATGCGGCAGGTCAACACGCTGCCAGGGTTGCCGTTACGTCCGGGTATCGGAGTCTGCAGCGCAATTCCTGATGCAGTCT
>JAURMJ010000043.1 GCA_030830765.1 Quisquiliibacterium sp. | reverse complement strand
ATCGCGCAGATCCCGATGTATTTCGCACCTTTGCTGCTGGGACCACTGGTACGCCGAAAAGCGTCCTGACGATCAGAGCAAATGGACTGCGGTCGGCGCAACAAGGCCCAGCAGGGTGAAGCCAACACCAACCAGACCCAGTCCCAATGCTGCCCAGAGCAAGGCGCTCATCGCGACAATGATGCTGGCTGAGGCCAGCACAATTGCGATCTGAATGGCCGCCGATCCAAGTTCAAACTGGTGATACGCAGCCATGGCCCGATCGCGAGCCTCTTCGGCTTTCTTGGCCCGGGCCGCCAACTGTTTGCGGCCTTCTCCGGTCTCGGGCTCATCGTTGTATCGGGCCGCGTCATCCCGCCATTTTTTGATCTGTCGGATCGAGGTTTCGTTCGAGGCCTGCTGCGCGTCGAGCTGCACTTCATCGGCCGTGGTGCGCAGGACGGTCATGCGGATCGTCTTGGCCTGAAAGAAATTCCAAAGATTCGAGGCCTCGATATTCTTGTCGAGTGCATTCGTCTGGGCTGCCTTGCCGAGCGTTTCGGACAAGGCCAGAAAAAGGGCAAGGATCGAGATCAACAAGGCGACTCTTTTGTTCGAAGCATCGACGTGACCGTGACCTGACATGGGAGATTCCAGAAAGTGTGAGTGGTGATCGCGCGGGCGATAGTGAACTGGGAAAATGGCTTGCTGCAATGGCTTTATTGCAGATTACGGCTTGCATCAGCCTGTCAGAGAAACTCTTCACGCATCAGACCGAGCGCCTCCTGCACCGGCCTGTCTGAAAACGAGAACAGCACGGTCTCTGTCTCGGCCTCAAGTGACAAACTCCACCATGGCGGTACGACAAAGTGATCCTTAGGGCCAAATTCAAGAACCGCTTCGCGTTCACCACGACGAATGCGGGCTCGACCATGGCCCTCAGCCACCGAATACACAGCGCCATCCGTTGAGCGATGCGGCTTGCCATCAAAGTGCGCTGGCAGCAGTTGCAGGCAGGTGCCGATCGTGGGCATGGCCCAGCCGCCGGTCAGCGGATTGGTGTAGCGCATCTTCACACCCTGCCAGGCATTGACCTCGCTGTGGCGGGCCAGGTGCGCCAGCGCCTCGCGTGAGCGTTCGTACGGATAGTTGAAGATCGGGGACGTCTTGCTGGCATGCTGGTTCGTGACCGGTTGCATGTTGTGCGCGTAGCGCGCATCGCTGTCGCCCTGATTCCTGAGCACGGGTTGCGAACGTTCGCCCAGATTTTCTGCAAAGGCGGCACCAAACATGCGGATGATCGGGATATCCAGACCATCCAGCCAGACGACCGGTTCGACCGCGCCATCGATGCCATCATTGCCATGGTCATGCCAGGTCCAGGACGGCGTGATGATGAAGTCTCCGGGGAACATGGTTGTACGCTCGCCATCAACAGCGGTATACGCGCCACGACCGTCAACGATGAAGCGCAGTGCCGACTGGGTATGTCGATGGCTTGGGGCCACCTCATCAGGAAGGATTAACTGCAACCCGGCATAAAGACTCGGCGTGATCAGTGACTCGCCGCGCATCGCGGGGTTTTCCAGGATCAGTACCCGCCGCACGGCTTCTTCAGCGGTGATCAACGTGCCCGATTCGAGCAGGTAGGGTTTAACGTCCTTCCAGTGCCAGATGGCGGGATCACAGGCAGCTGAGGGTTCCTGCGGCACGAGCGCATGCAGCACCTCCCAGAGCGGCGTCATGTTTTCGCCATCGATGCGCTTGTAAAAGTCGGCGCGTTGATCTTTGTGACTGGTTTGTTCGTTTATCGCCATTGCGGTCTTCCGGCACGATCCCGCGGTCAGCAGGTCGCTGCTTGGGGTGGGTGGTCAGTGGGCTGTTAGATCAAAATATTCAGCCAGCGAACGTAGGTTGATTTTACTGGCCAGGTCGGTACGACGTTCAGAGCGTTTGCAAGTCCCTTGTAATACGCAGCAGTCGCCAGCAGGCGGTGATCGCAAGTGCCGACGAGATCGCGCAGCCGATCATCACCGGCGTGTATGAGCCGTAAAGGTCAAAGGCAGCGCCTGCGGCCACCGGGCCGGCAAGATTGCCAACCGCGGCGGCCGAGTACTGCACGCCGATCACACCCGAGACCGCCCGGCCACCGAACAGGTCCATGCAGATCGGAGGCAGCAGCGACACGATGCCACCGTAGCAAAGTCCGAAGGTCAGGGCGAAGGTCGCCAGCACCCCGTAGCCAGGGGCCCCCCACCAGAGCAGATAGGTACCTGCCAGTAGGCACTCAAGCATGATCAGCGTGCGGATACGGCCCAGTCGGTCGGCCAGGGCCCCGATTCCGAAGCGTCCGATCAGGCTGCCGATGCCGATCAATCCGACCAGTGATACGGCGGTTGCGTTTGAGATGCCGAGATCCTGCGCGTGCACGGCGATATGCGCAAAAGGCGTGAACATCGTCGGGGCGCACGCGAAGATCGATGCGAAAAGCCACCAGAAGCGTGCTGTGCTCAGCGCTTCGCGCAGTGTCAGACCGCTCATTGCCGAATGCGCTGCGCTGCGCGAGGATTCGGCGGGAGGGGCTCCATCGGGGCCAAGGCCTCTGCGTGCTGGATTCTTCTCCATCAGCCAGGCCGACGTGAGACCGATCAGGGCGACTGCCAGTGCCATCATGCGCATGCCGTTACGCCAGTCGGTGGCGCTGATCAACGCAGCAGCAGCGACCGGAATAAGCAGCGTTCCCGCGCCGATTCCCGAACTGGCGATCCCCGAACTGGCGATCCCCGAGGCCAGTCCGCGCCGGGCAACGAACCAGGGCAGGACCGCGCCCATTGCCGGGGTGTAGACCAGTGCCACGCCCAGCCCGATTCCCAGGCCATAGGCCAGGTAGATCAATTGAAGGCTTTGCGCGTAGCTGGCGCAAAACAGGCCGACGGCCAGCACGATCATGCCGGCCGTGCAGGTGGCACGCGGACCGAAGCGATCGGCAAGCATGCCCGACGGGGCGCCCAGCATGAAGTAAAGCAACCCCGACAGGCCGAAGACGAGCGCGACATCGGCCCTCTGTGCTGAGAACTCCGTCGCAAAGGATTGGAAGAATGCAGCGAACGAGTAGGCGCAGCCGAAGATCACCAGCATGCAGACGAAGGCCGCCCAGACGACGATCCAGCCATAAAAGAGTTTGGGTTTCAACGCGTAGATCTCGTCGTGACGGGATCCGCATGGTACGAAGGCGAGCCAGGCGTGGTCAATGGAATCTCGAAAACAAGTGCTGCCCGTCGTTGCAAGGGCCTCGGGCGCCTGTTCGCCTGGCACACGCAGGACCGCTGCATCCTGCAGTCTGGTCGCTGGTTCATGCTTCGGCTCGATGACGCTGCACGATCGCGGTTAAACTGCCCGAAAACCCTGAACCGGAGACTGGCGAGATGCGCGTATTTCAGATCGAAAATGACTGGGGCTTTGACAATCTGCGCCTGTCGACAAGGCCTGAACCCACGCCTGGTCCCGGACAGGTTCTGGTCCGGATGAAGGCATCCTCAGTCAATTTCCGTGATCTGGTTGTGCCGGAGCGTGGCTACGGCAGTTTCACCGGTCAGTTGCCGCTGATTCCGCTCTCCGATGGTGTTGGCGAAGTGGTTCAGGTCGGGGCCGATGTGACGCGAGTGGCAGTCGGTGACCGCGTCTGTCCGTTGTTTTTTCAGGAATGGATCAGCGGGGAGCCGGATCTTCATCGCCTGACCCGTTCGCTGGGCGGTCCGATCGACGGCACGATGGCCGAGCTGATGTGCCTGTCCGAGCAGGGCGTATCGAAGGTTCCCGACTATCTGAGTGACGAGCAGGCTGCCAGCCTGCCTTGCGCGGCGTTGACCGCATGGACCGCGCTGGCCGGCTGCAGCACGACCCGACCGGGCGAGAAGGTGCTGGTGCAAGGCTCCGGTGGGGTCGCGTTGTTTGCGCTGCGCTTTGCCAAGCTGATGGGGGCGCACGTGACAGTGATCTCGTCCAGTGATGCCAAGATCGAACGGTTGCGCCAGATGGGGGCCGACGCGACAATCAACTATCGGCAGATTCCTGACTGGTACAAGCCTGCGCGCGAGATGACTGGGGGGCAGGGTTTTGACCATATCATCGAGCTTGGCGGCGAAACCACGCTGCCGCAGTCACTGCGCTGCATTCGGCCAGGTGGTGTCCTGTCGATGATCGGGGTGTTGTCCGGCTCCAAGCTGTCTGCCTCGCTTGGGCAGGTTGTGACCCGGCAGGTCCGGTTGCAGGGGGTGACGGTTGGCCACCGCGACGGGTTTGAGGCAATGTGTCGAATGCTCGAGCAACACCGAGTTGAAACAGTCATCGATCGGGTGTTTGCGTTCGCCGAATTGAAGGAAGCGATGAATTACCTGAAAAGCGGGGCACAATTTGGGAAGGTTTGTGTCAGTCACGTCGACTGAGGTCGCTGACTTCAATCGGTCATCCCGCACCAGCCGGTCGCGACGGAGAAAAGCTCATGTCAAAGCGCGCAAAAATTCAATCTTGCATTGCTGTCTCGGTCCTGACGGCAGGACTGCTGACGTTTTCCGGGGCAGTCTGGGCTCAGGACAATGTTCCGCAGATATACCGGGGCGCCGATCTGAAGCTTGGCCAGGAATTGATCGTGCAGCATAAGTGCACCGCATGCCATGTCCGAAAAGTCGGCGGTGACGGCAGTGCGATTTACAGACCGGCCGGTCGCATCAGTACGGCTGGCTATCTGCGCGGGATGGTCGAGCAGTGCAACACCGAGCTCGGTCTGGGCATGTTCCCCGAGGAAACCACCGCGGTTGCCGCAGTCCTGAACCGGGATTATTACCGCCACACGAAGTAAGTCGTCTCAGGACTTTCTTCCAGTCCGGACGGCCGCCAGTCGCAGCTGCTCGATCCGTTCCAGGGCATGCTGCATCGCCAGTGAATCGTTCGAATCGTACTGCACACAGACTGATTGCTCGCGTGCGGTCAGCCCCTCGATGCTCTCAAGTTGCGCTGCCAGAACCGTAGCGTCGGCGTCTGAAGGGTCGGCGCGGCTGACCAGACGCGATTTGATGCGGGCGTGCAGCGTTTCGGGCTCCGCCTCGGGGGCGAGGATACTCAGCCCAACCCGCAGGCCCCGGGCGAGCGTCTCAAAGGGCTCGCGCTGTCCCCGGCTTAAAAATGTCGCATCGACGATCACAGGGTGACCCGACTGAAGCAGCATGCGGGCCTGTTCGCGCAGATGCCGGTATGTTTTGCTTGTCATCCTGGGTGTGTAAAGGCCTTGACCTGCTTCGGAATCGGGGCGCTCAAGGAGGCCCAGGCCAGCCAGGCGCTTTCGTTCCACGTCTGAACGCAACCTGATCCAGTCACCAAGCTCAAGCAGCCTAGCGCTGGCAACGCTCTTGCCGCAGCCGCTGACGCCATGGGTAAGTACCAGCCATGGCTGCGCTGGCGCTGAAAATTGTTCGGCCAGATCAATATGGGAGAGCAGGCTCTGCCGCGCCTGTTCCCGTTGTTCGGGTTCACCAGGTTGCAACAACCTGATTGCTGCAATCTTGGCGCGCACCATCGCCCGATAAACCAGATAGAACGGCAGCAGCCGGACACCGTCATAGTCACCGGTCGCAGCCAGATACTCGTCAAGGAACAGCTGCGCCTGGCCCGACAGACCGCGCTGGCGAAGATCCATGACGGTAAACGCGATCTCGCTGATCGTATCAATCCAGCGCAGTGCAGGGTCGAATTCGAGCGCATCAAAGGGGATCGGCTCACCTTGGATCAGTGCGATGTTGGCCAGATGCAGGTCACCGTGGCACTCACGGATGAAGCCGGCGCGACGACGGTTCTCGAAAGTCTCCTGCAGGCGTGCATGTTCCTGTTCGGTCCAACTGCGCAGGGGCACGAGTCGTTCCAGGATGGCAGCACCAGCCAGCAGTTCGCCAAGTTGGTCGAAGTTGGCAATGGCCGGATCAAGGACTTGCCAGGGCTTTCCCCAGTCATCGGCTGTTCCCGCGCGGGCTGCCTGCCGATGGAAGTCGGCCAGCCGCTGCGCCAGCTTGAGCAGGACCGCAGGGGCCAGATTGCCGTGTTCTGCCAGAACGCCAAGTTCGTGCCCTGTCTCAAAGCGGCGCATGCGCACTGCAAATTCCAGGGCTCCACGTCTTGCCGACGGGCCGGACGGACCGATGCGCGGTTCCGTGACCGAGCCTAGAACCGGAACGCAATCGAGGTAAAGATCCGGAGCAAGCCGGCGGTTCAGGCGAACTTCCTCATCACAGTAATGACGCCTTGCCTGCAGTGTGCTGAAGTCCAGAAAACCCAGATCGACCGGTTTCTTGATCTTGTACGCGTAGGGCCCGGCCAGCAGCACCCAGGATGCGTGGGTCTGCAGAAGTTCGACCTTGTCTACTTCGTGTGGATAGCAGCTGGGGTCGCACAGCGCATGGATCAGCGGTTCGGATTCAGTGATGGTGTTATCCCCCTGGAGATTCGATTTTAGCGCTTGAGATATAAATTCCCTGCGCAGCGACAGTTGTTGCTGATGGCCCCGTGTCAAAGCGGCTTGCCTGCCAGGGCTGAATCACTGATCCGCGTGCCGCGCAGGCCATTTTCCCGGGTCGAAGGACTGCAGGAGGATGACTCCGTCTGGGGAATGGAATCTCGATCCGGTCAGTCCGTCGAATTGGCAAGGGGCATACGGATGTCCACAGCGTCCGGTGCTACGATCCTCGCCAAGTGGAGTGGTTGGGAGCCGGCGATGAAGGTGACAGCAAGTGATCGGGGAATCGCGTCGTCAATCGCAGGCGTCGATCTGGCGCCGGCACATGGCGAAGGCTGGGTGCGGGTCATCAAGGCAGCACATGTGAAGGTCGAGTGAGCATCTACGGCATCAAACGCGCCTTCAGTATCGAAGATCTGCGGATCAGAGCGCGTCGGCGTCTGCCGCGCGGCGTCTTCGATCTGTACGACGGGGGCGCTGAAGACGAACTGACGCTGCGCGAGAACCGCGCAGCCTTTGAGCGCATTCGGCTGCGGCCTCGGGTGCTGCGCGATGTGTCGCATGTTGAGACCGCATGCAGCGTGCTTGGAGCGCGCAGCGCCATGCCACTGCTGATCGGCCCGACTGGCGCAGTCGGTTTCGGTTGGCCGCATGGCGAGGTCGCTCTGGCCCGTGCTGCGCAGCAGTTCGGCATCCCGTTTGTGCTGTCCACCTCGGCCACTTCTTCAATCGAACGGATTGCGCAGGCCGTGCCCGGTCACAGGCTCTGGTTTCAGGCGTACATCCTGAAGGACAACGCCTTCACGCTGCGACTGATTGAGCGGGCTCGGCAGGCTGGTTACGAGGCGGTGATGATCACTGTAGACCTGCCGGTGGGGGGCAAGCGCGAACGCGATCTGCGCAACGATTTTTCTGTGCCGTTTCGCTGGACGCCCCGCAATCTGGCTGGTTTTGCGCGCAAGCCAGCCTGGGCGTTGGCGCAGCTGTGGGCAGGGCAGCCGCAGCTGGAGAATCTGCTCGGCCTGGAAGCACCGAAAACTTCAACCAGCGGCATTGTCTCCAGCGTTGGGCGCAACTATGACGCCTCGTTTGACTGGGATGCGCTTGCGCGCATTCGGGACGCCTGGGGGGGGAAACTGGTTGTCAAGGGGGTTGTCCGGGACGATGACACCGAGCGCCTGGTGCGCCTTGGCTGCGATGCAGTGGTGGTGTCCAATCACGGCGGCCGACAGCTCGATGGGGGCATTGCGACGATGGATGCCTTGCCCGAGGTGCTGTCGGCAGCGGCTGGTCGCCTCGAAGTGATGGTCGATGGCGGGGTGCGTCGCGGGGTCGACATCGTGCGCGCACTGGCTGTCGGAGCTCAGGCCGTGCTGGTTGGGCGGGCCACGTTGTATGGGGTTTGTGCTGCGGGCTTGCCTGGCGCGAGTCGGGCGCTCGAAATCCTTTCCGATGAACTGAACCGGAGCATGCGGCTGTGCGGTGCGCGCAACATCGCCGAGATCACGCCGGATCTGCTTTGCCAAGCGCCTGCGCTGCGCTGAGTCTGGAGACTGAATGAACAAGACCGCCCCTGATTCGCTCGCAAGCGGCTGGCTTGCACAACTGGTCACTGCCATCGATGGCTACGCAATGAGTCAACAAGGTCGTGGCGGCAGTGCTTTGGCAATAGCGGCCATGGCCAGTTTTGTAGCTGGGACGATGGCCACTGTATTGGTTGCGTTAATAGGACAACCTCTAACGGAAGTGGCATTTCTTT
>JAURMJ010000386.1 GCA_030830765.1 Quisquiliibacterium sp. | reverse complement strand
GCTGCCAACCGACGATCCGCTGTGGACGCATCCGAAGGTGCGGGTCACCGCGCACACCTCGTTTGCGGGTGGCGGCACCCGCGGTCGCTGGGAGCAACTGTTCCTGGACAACGTCGCGCGCTTCGCACGCGGTGAGCCGCTGCACAACCTGGTGAACCGGGCAAACCTGTAGTGGCGCCGAAGATCGCATACCGAGCTTGCGCTGGTCTGGTTCGACTGGTGTGATTCGAGGTGTTCGACGCCACCTTAGTTCAACTCGAAAGATTTCTCGCATCATGACTAATCTCCAGCGCATCCCCCACTGCAGCCATTGGGGTGCCTACTCGCTGCTCGTCGAAAACGACCGTATCGTCGGTGTCGAACCTTTCGCGGGCGACCCGCATCCGTCGCGCATCATCGAGTCGGTGCCTGCGTGGGGCGATGCCCGCCGTCGCGTACTGCGCCCGATGGCGCGCCGGGCCTGGCTGGTGGCAGCGCGCGCCGGTCGTCCAACCAGTGCCGCCGAGCGCGAGTTGCGTGGTCGTGAGGCGTTCGTGCCGGTCGACTGGGATGAGGCGCTTGCGTTGGTTTCCGGCGAGATCCGCCGCGTGATCGACGCGCATGGCAATCGGTCAGTGTTCGCCGGTTCCTATGGCTGGACCAGTGCCGGGCGTTTTCATCATGCGTCCTCGCTGCTACGCCGGATGATGAATCTCGTCGGCGGGTTCACCGGGCATGTGGACACCTATTCTGTGGCGGCCGGGCCGGTGATCCTGCGCCATGTGCTGGGTAGCGCCGACGCCTGTCAGGGCCTGGCGCCGACGCTGGACAGCGCGGCCAGACATACCGATACGCTGGTGGTGTTTGGCGCGATGTCGCCTCGCACTGCCCAGAGCGAGGCCGGCGGTATCGCGCGCCACACGCTGGAGGATCATCTGCGCGCGATCGTCGCGCGCGGCACCCGCATCGTGCATGTATCGCCGCAGCGCGATGATCTTCCCGACTGGGTCAACGCCGAGTGGTGGCCGATCAAGCCGAATACCGACACCGCGCTGATGCTGGCGCTGACGCAGCAGATTATTGCCGAAGGCAAGCAGGACAGTGAGTTCCTGAGTAGGCACTGTGCCGGCAGTGAGCGCTTGCTTGCATACCTTGCCGGCGATGCTGATGGCGTGCGCAAGGACGCCGACTGGGCGGCGCGCATCACCGGCCTTGACGGCGGACGTATCCGCGAATTGGCTAGGGTGCTGCCAGCAACCCGCAGCCTGTTGTCAGTCAGCTGGAGCCTGCAGCGTGCGCGCCACGGCGAGCAGCCGTTCTGGGCGGCGGTTGCGCTGGCTGCGGTGGCCGGGCAGATCGGTCTGCCCGGCGGCGGGGTTGGATTTGGCTATGGATCGCTCGGAGGTGTCGGCGTGCATGCGAACATCGGCAAACCGCCGGCGATGGCCCAGCTGACGAACGAGCTAGACAGCTTTATCCCCGTCGCGCGCATCACCGAGATGCTCGAGAACCCTGGCGGCAGCTTTACCTACGAGGGCGTCGAGCGCTGCTTTCCGGACACCCGGCTGGTGTACTGGGCGGGCGGCAACCCCTATCATCATCACCAAGACCTGTACCGTCTCGAGCGTGCCTGGCGCAGGCAGCCGGAGACTATCGTCGTGCAGGACCCGATGTGGACCGCAACTGCATTGCGCGCCGACGTCGTGCTGCCGGCATCCACGTCGATCGAGCGTAATGACCTGGCCGGCAACCGGCGCAGCGACATGGTGGTTGCGATGAAGCAGGCGATCGCGCCGCTTGGGCAGTCACGCTCCGATTTCGACATCTTCTCGGCGCTGGCGACAAGGCTCGGCGTTGGCGATGCATTTACCGAGGGGCGTGACGAGATGCAGTGGGTCCGTCATCTCTATGAGCTGACGCGAACTGACGCGCGCGAGCGTTTCAAGATGCAGATGCCGGCCTTCGAGCAGTTCTGGGAACAAGGCGCCGCCGAGGTGCCCACGCTCCACGATCATGTGTACCTGGCTGGCTATCGAGCCGATCCGGAGGCCAAACCACTCAAGACAGAAAGTGGACGTATCGAGCTCGGTAGCGAGAGGCTTGCACGCTGGGGCTATGATGATTGCCCGCCCCATCCGGCCTGGCTGCCGGCCGAAGAGTGGCTGGATGACGCGGCGGCTGGGCAAGGCTGGTTCCACATGCTGTCGCCGCAACCCGAGGGGCGCTTGCACAGCCAGCTGGTGCATGCCGGGCCCAGCGCGCAGCGCATGCCCGATGGCCGCGAGCGCCTGAGGATGCACCCACAGGACGCACGGCGCCTGGGCTTGGATGACGACACGCCGGTACGTGTGTTCAACGAGCGAGGCAGTTGCATCGCGCATCTGCAATGCACCGATGCGATTCGCCCGGGCGTCGTCGCGCTGCCGACCGGCGCCTGGTTCACACCGGACGCAAGCGATGATGCGACGGAGCTTTCCGGCAATGCGAACGTGCTGACGCGCGACGTGCGCACCTCGCGGCTGGGGCAGGGTTGTGCCGCGCACTCATGTCTGGTCAAAGTCGAGGCTTGGTCGGGTGCTGCGATTGAGCCCGGGACGCTCTACGATGCACGTCTCGCTGTGATGAGTGAACCTCGCTAGATACGCTCTGGTTCAGATCGAGTCTTCCGGAGCGCGCACTAGGCGAGCACACTAGATGTACGCAATTGTGGGTCCGATGTTGGGCTGGGCGGCTCGACGGCTCAGTCTTTGTCGGGAGTCACCGCATCGACTGCAGCACCAACCGCCTTCGCGGTGACTTTGACACCGGTTGCCACCACACTGACCGCAGCGTCTGCGACAGTCACAACGGCGCAACCGCAAACCAGTGCGGATAGCAGTGCTAGCACGGTAAGCCGCAATCCGGTCCGCGCCGTACTGTGATTGAAATCAGGGCTCATGCTGGCGATTTTACCGTGCCGGCGTGCTTGCCTTAAACCTAGTGTTGGCGTTCTGACGAGAGACTGTTTCCTGTCTGAATTTTTCCTGAGAGTGTTCTGAAATAAGGAACGCTTGGTTTTCATTTGGGAAAAGTTCAAGAATCCGGCATGACGATCGGTACCACTCCGCCTGTGACTACCTCTCAACCACTGCTGGCCTCGATGAGAGCGGTATGCCGGCTCGCATCGATCAGTATGTTGGTGCTGATGGTCATCATGGTGATCGTGATGAATGCGCTGGTGGTCACGCGCTACCTGTTCGCCTACTCCGCCCCCTGGACCGAAGAGGTTACCCGCTATGCGATGGTGTGGTTGGTCATGCTCGGTGCCGGGGTTCTGGCGCTGTTCGACGATCACATCACGCTGAACATGGCCGTTGATCTGTTGCCCGCGAGGGTGCGCGCCTGGCAGCGCCTGCTGGTGCAACTATTCGTGTTCGCCATCGCGCTGCTGATCCTCTGGAAGGGGGTGCTGTTTGCCCACGGTATGGGGGAGGTGATCGCGCCGGCCCTGCAGGTTTCAATGATCTATGCGGCAGTCTCGGTGCCGATTGGCGCGGCCCTGATCGCAATTTTCACCGCAATCCGTGTTGTTGTTGAAATTGCCGGAATTTTCGGCGCGAAGGCGCCTACGCTTCCCGATCAGTTTGAATTCATGGACAACAGCTTTAAGCCGGCCGACGACTCAAGCGAAGTAGGTGCGTCTGCTGCGGGTTCCGCGGCGCACGGAGGCGCGCGATGAGCATCGAATTGTTCATGCTGGTCTTTCTGGTTCTGGTGTTCGCCGGGGTGCCAATCGCATTCACGATGGCCGGAACCTCCGCTCTGTATTTTCTGATCAATGATCCGTCGAGCTTGCTGCTGATTCCGGACAAGATTTTTGAAGGGCTAGACAACGTCGTATTGACTGCGATCCCGTTCTTTCTGCTGGCGGGCGAATTGATGAATCGCTCCGGCATGGCAGAACGACTGGTGCATTTTTCGGACCTTGTCATCGGCCGGGTGCGCGGAGGGTTCGCCTACGTCAACGTGTTGGCAAGTCTTCTGTTTTCCGGCATCACCGGCGTTGCGGTCGGCGATATCGCTGCCCTG
>JAURMJ010000385.1 GCA_030830765.1 Quisquiliibacterium sp. | reverse complement strand
GCCCGCAGGCCAAGCCGGTCCAGATTTTCATGAACCCGCTCAAGTCGCTGAGGATCGGAGTCGATGGCCGTCAGCTCGCAGTCGGCCAGCTCAAGCAGGTGCGTGGTCTTGCCCCCGGGCGCGGCGCAGGCATCAAGTACGCGCTGCCCGTCCTGCACATCCAGCAACGGCGCGGCCAGTTGCGCAGCCAGATCCTGCACGGTGACTCGCCCCCGTGAAAAACCCGGCAGGGTGGCGACATCGCAGGGCGCGTCAAGACGGATCGCCTGCGGCCCGATCCGGCGACCGGGGAGGCCAGCGGCGATCAGCTCCTGAAGATAATCATCTGCTTCGCCTTGACGGCGATTGACCCGCAAGGTCATCGGCGGCAGCGCATTGTCGGCTTCCAGAATCTGTTGCCACTCCCGGCGCTGCTCCTGGCGCAACCGTTCAATCCACCAGCCCGGGTGGTTCCAGCGCGCCTGCGGCGCCTTCAGTGCAGTCTCAAGCAAGGTGTCCCGCTCGCGCAGGAAACGTCGCAGCGTGGCATTCAGAAATGAGGCTGCCGGGCGCAGTTCATGATCCTGGCGCGCCGCGTCAACACACTGATCGACGATGACAGCCTCATGACGGCGGCCAGGCTCAAGCAGCTGCGCCAAACCGACTAGCTGCACAGCCGCCAGCGCAGTGGACGGCTTGCGGGCATTGAGCTGATCGGCAAGCCCCTGGCACAGTCCAAGCCTGCGAACCGAGCGATAGGCCAGCTCATGCGTGGCAGCCCGGGAGGCTGCAGGGACCTGGAATCTCGTGGACGCCTGGACCAGGGCCGCCGGCAAGGCACTGCCGGCACGAACGAACTCCAGCGCGGCAGCCGCGGCCCGCAATTCGAGCGAAAGAGGCGCTCGCAGCGCCGGCCCGGAAAGCTTGGCCGCAGATTCGGTCATCGCCCGCCGGCGGGCATCGCCATCAGCCGGCGAATCCGCTCGTCGGTCGACGGGTGGGTCGAGAACAGCCCGCGCAGCCCACTGCCGGACAACGGGTTGATGATCATCATCTGCGCCGTTTCGGGGTGATGCTCGGCAGCCTCCAGCGGCATGCCCATCGCATAGCGCTGAATCTTATCCAGGGCCGAAGCCAACGCATGCGGATCACCGCTGATTTCAGCGCCGCCACGGTCCGCCTCGAATTCACGGGCCCGGGAAATCGCCATCTGGATCAGCGCACCCGCGATCGGTGCCAGCAGCGCAACCAGAATGCCGGCAATCGGGTTCGACGGGCGCCCTTCGGAATCGCGGCCTCCAAAGAACAACGCAAAATTGGCCAGTGCAGAAATAGCACCGGCCATCGTGGCGGAGATCGTCGAAATCAGGATGTCGCGATGCTTCACATGAGCCAGCTCATGGGCCATCACACCGCGCAGCTCGCGGGCCGACAGCACCCGCAGAATGCCAGTCGTTGCAGCAACCGCCGCATGCTCCGGGTTGCGGCCGGTCGCAAAGGCATTGGGCGCCTCTTCTTCGATCAGATAGACCCGTGGCATCGGCAACTGCGCGCGCTGCGCAAGCTCGCGGACCATGTTGTAGAACTGTGGCGCACTGGTCTCATCGACCTCCTGCGCGTTGTACATGCGCAGCACCATCTTGTCCGAGAACCAGTAGGCAAAGAAATTGGACAGCAGCGCGAAGCCGAGCGCCAGCAACATGCCGGTCTTACCGCCCATCGATGCGCCGATGATCCCGAAAAGCGCCGTGATCGCAGCCATCAAGGCCGCAGTCTTTACCCAGTTGAACATGGTTGACTCCCATTCGGACAGGCGGCAGTCCGCGCCGACCTGTCATTAATCCATATTGATGGTGTCTGAGTCGTAATCAAGACCTGGACATTTCATTGCCGGCCGCGTCGACCTGGTCGGATTGCCCGGGCAGAAGAAACCGGTCGCCGGGTTTGATCGAAAAACCGCGTAAGAAGTCATTCAGCGCCAGGCGCTTGCCACCGGGCTTCTGAAGTTCGAGCAACAGCAGTCTTCCTTGACCGCAGGCAACTTCCAGGCCCGCAGGACTCAACCCGAGCACCGTTCCGGGTGCTGAAAGAGATTCATCGGCAGCAGCCCTTGAAGTCTGCGTGGATGCCGGTGCACCTTGGTATGCCGGGCTGGTTTGCAACAAGGCGCGGGCCCGCCAAAGCTTGATCGGCTCGGGGCTGCCTGCAAGCCGCAGCTGGGTCCCAGGAAACGGATCAAAAGCGCGCACCTTGTCGGCCAGACGGTCAGCAGGCTCACGCCAGTCGAGGGGCATCTCGGCCTTGGTGATTTTCGGCGCATAGCAGGCGCCCTGATCAGGCTGTGGCTGCGCAACCAGCGCCCCCTGCTGAAGCCCTGCAAGCGCCTCGACGATCATCCGGGCGCCCAGTTCAGCAAGCCGGTCGTGCAGGCTGGAGGCCGTTTCCTCGGGACCGATTGGCAGTTCGCCGCGACTGAGCATCGGGCCGGTGTCCAGCCCTTCGTCCATCTGCATGATCGTGATGCCGGTGACCGGGTCGCCCGCCTCGATCGCGCGCTGGATCGGCGCCGCACCGCGCCAGCGCGGTAACAGCGAGGCATGGATATTGATACAGCCCAACCGCGCCGCAGTCAGGACTTCGGGCGGCAGGATCAGTCCGTAGGCTGCAACGATGATGGCATCGGCCCGCACAGCCGCCACTTGCTGCTGGGCCTGGGCATCGCGCAAGGTGCGCGGCTGAAACACGGGGATATTCGCCGCGAGCGCGCGCTTCTTGACCGGACTGGCCTGCAGCTTCTGACCGCGACCGGCCGGCTGGTCGACCCGGGTCAGGACGAGCGCCACCTCATGCCCAGCCTCGAGCAGTGCGGTCAGGGCATGCTCGGCAAACTCCGGCGTGCCTGCGAAGATCAGTTTCAGGCGGCCTCGCGATCGCTCTTGAGCATCTTGCTGCGGATGCGGTTCTGCTTAAGCCGTGACAGATACTGGACAAACACGCGACCATCGAGGTGGTCGATTTCATGCTGGATGCAGACGGCAAGCAGGTCATGCGCATCAATCTCGAATTGCTTGCCGTTCTCATCGAAGGCTCGTACGCGTACAACCCCAGGCCGCTCGACCTCCTCGTAGATGCCAGGTACGGACAGGCAACCCTCCTCGTAGATCCGGCCTTCTGCGCTGGCTTTGACGATCTGCGGGTTGATGAATACCTGCAGCTGATCCTTGGTTTCGGAGACATCGATGACGATCACGCGCTGGTGCACATCGACCTGCGTGGCCGCCAGGCCGACCCCGGGCGCGGCATACATGGTTTCGGCCATGTCCTTGACCAGGGTGCGCAATGCGTCATCGAACACCTCGACCGGGCGCGCGACCTGGTGCAGGCGGGGATCGGGGTAGCGAAGGATTTTAAGTACGGTCATCGGAGGGAATCTACCGTCTGTTCCGGATGAAGCTTGCGGCATCAAGGGTTTGCCGTCAGAATTTGTGTTGCACTCTCGGATTTCAAGCCCACCTGAAGGCTGAATTCCAAGCCCTTGATTTGTCGGGGCTTTTACCTGCGAAATTTGGAGCCATGGGGCCATCCGCAGCATGAAAAATTTTAGCACGCAGGTCCTCGGCTTTGTATTTTCCCTACTGGCTGCACCGGTGTTTGCGGCCGGACCGACCGGACCCCTGGAACTGGCGGGCAACGCGCCCGACAAATATGTGGTCGTCAAAGGCGACACGCTGTGGGGCATTGCCGGGAAATTCCTGAAACGCCCGTGGTACTGGCCCCAGATCTGGCAGCTGAACCGCGAGCAGATCGCCAACCCCCATCTGATCTATCCGGGCGATATCGTCTACCTGGACGAATCCGGTAGCCAGCCCCGGCTGCGGCTTGCAAAGCGTGTTGGTGGCGGCACAACAATGGGCTCCGCAACGAGCAACGGCGTGCAGGGTTCTGCGAACATCGATCCAAGCCGCGAGCGCCTGTCACCGCGCATGCGCACCGAAGCACAGCCGGCCACGCCGGTACCGACCATTGACATCCACGCCATTGAGCCCTTTCTGAGCAGGCCGCTGATCATCGATCCGCAGGCGCTGGCGGCCAATCCCCGCATCATTGCAACCCAGGATGGCCGGGTTTACCTGAGCCGCGGCGAACTGGCCTACGTGCGCGGCAACATCGATGAGTCCAAGCGCAACTGGTATGTGTATCGCGGCACACGCCCTTTGACAGACCCGGTGACGCGAAAGCCGCTGGCCTGGGAAGCCGAATTCGTTGGCACCGCCGAGCTTGAGCGCGGCGGCGATCCAGCGACCTTCAGGGTCACCGGCAACACCTCGGAGATCGGTCCCGGCGATCGGCTTATACCCGCTGATCCGACCCGGCTGGACAGCTTCGCGCCACGGGCACCCGAAGCCAAGGTTCATGGCAGCATCCTCTCGATTTACAAGGGGGTCGCACAGGCGGGACGCAACAGCGTGGTCGCGCTGAATCTAGGCACGACAGCTGGTCTCTCAGTGGGCCATGTGCTTGAGATTCGCGAGCGGGGGCGCCTGGCGCCTGATCGCGAAGCCGGGAAGCTGGTACAACTTCCGGGTGAGCCAATCGGCCATCTTTTAGTTTTCCGTGTCTTCGATAAGATCGCTTACGCATTGATCATGAATTCATCGCGCGATGTCAACATCGGCGACGAAGTGCTCAACCCGTAACGATCGGTATCAACATGCCCGTGCCTGAAGCAGGGCGCGCAGAGCGCGCGGCCTGGTTGCGTCTTGTACTGACACCGGGAATTGGCCCGGCAAAAGCCCGCCAACTGCTGGCCTCATTCGGCCTGCCCGAAGAGGTCTTCGAAGCAAACCCGCAGGCTCTGGCCCGGGTGGTCGGCGAGCGTGCAGCCCATGCACTGCATGCCCCCACCCCGCAACTGACCAGACAGCTCGAGCAGTCGCTCGAATGGGCCCAGGCACCAGACCATCATCTGCTGTGCCTGACCGACCCAGAATACCCGCCACGACTCCTTGAAATCACCGACCCACCCCCCTTGCTCTTTGTGCGCGGCAATCCGGCCCTACTTTCAAGGCCGGCGCTCGCTATTGTCGGCAGCCGTTCTGCAAGCCGATCGGGCCTGGACATGGCACGCGCTTTCGCCCGGACGCTCGCCCAGTCCGGTCTGACCATCAGCAGCGGCCTGGCTGCCGGCATTGATGCCTCAGCGCATGCGGGTGCCCTCGGAACAGCGGCCAGCACGGTCGGCATTCTGGGCAACGGCGTTGACGCGCCCTATCCCGCCAGCAATCGTGGACTCGCCGAACAGATCGTATCGGAGGGGGGCGCCTTGATCTCGGAGTTTGCACTGGGCAGCGAACCGCGGGCCAGCAACTTTCCTCGGCGCAACCGTTTGATCGCCGGGCTGTCACTGGGTGTGCTGGTGGTGGAGGCCGCGCTGCGCAGCGGCTCACTGATCACTGCCCGGCAGGCTGCAGATTTCGGCCGTGAGGTCTTTGCAATCCCCGGTTCAATTCACGCAACGCTGGCCAAAGGTTGCCATCACCTGATCAAGCAAGGCGCCAAGCTGGTCGAATCGGCCCAGGACATCCTCAGCGAACTGCCTGGGCATCAGGCAATCGCAATCGCGCAGCGGCCTGCGCCAAGCCTTGCCGGGCGGATCGACCGCTGCGATGAAACAAGCATCGCCATGGAGGGTCTGAACCGGCTGATCGATCGCAGAGGCCTCCGATCAGCCCCGGCCGTTGTCGACGATGAGCCGTTGTTGCAGGTGCTGGGCTGGGACCCTCTGACCGCAGATGCGCTGGGCGCCCGCCTTGCGCAAGACGGCAAGGAGCCGACCAATCTGGCGGCGCAACTTCTCACCCTTGAGATGCAGGGTCTGGTCGAGCAGCTGGCTGACGGTCGTTTTCAGCGCCGGGCACTCACCTGAACCAGTGCACAAACCAGCTCAATCCATGCCTGCACACAGGCATCACCGAAACGGCTTAAGCGTCCCATGTACACTGGGCCGGTAACGACCAAAAGCCCTGCGTTCGAAACGCCTAAGACTGGATGCTTGTTGCATCCGCGCACCGGGCGCTCTTATGATGGGCGCCGTTCCTGACCATGAATAAAGCACTGATCATCGCCGAAAAACCCTCGGTCGCCGCAGACATCGCGCGCGCCCTGGGTGGTTTCACACGCCATAACGACTATTTCGAGAGCGATGAATACCTGATCTCGTCAGCGGTCGGCCATCTGGTCGAAATTGCCGCACCGGAGAAATACGAGGTCAAGCGCGGCAAGTGGTCGTTCGCCAATCTGCCGGTCATTCCACCCGAATTCGACATCCAGCCGATTGCCAAGAATCAAGAGCGCCTGAAGCTGCTGGCCAAACTGATCAAGCGCAAAGACGTTGACGCCCTGATCAATGCCTGTGACGCGGGCCGGGAAGGCGAACTGATCTTCCGGCTGATCGCCCAGTTTGCGAAGGCCAAGCAGCCAGTCAGACGACTCTGGTTGCAGTCGATGACCCCGGCCGCGATTCGCGAGGCCTTTGCCTCGTTGCGCGCCGACGAGGACATGATGCCGCTGGCCGACGCAGCCCGCTGCCGGTCAGAAGCCGACTGGCTGGTTGGCATCAACGGCACACGCGCCATGACCGCCTTCAACTCGCGGGACGGCGGTTTTTACCTGACCACCGTCGGGCGGGTCCAGACCCCGACGCTGACAATCGTGGTCGAACGCGAAGAACGCATCAAGCGCTTTGTCTCCCGCGATTACTATGAGGTGCGGGCCAGCTTCGGCGCACAGGCGGGTGTGTACGAAGGTCGATGGTTCGACCCGCAGTTCCGCAAAGGTGAAGATGCCGAAGCCCGTGCCGAGCGCCTCTGGGATCGGGCAAGTGCCGAAGCCCTTGTTGCCGCCTGCAATGGTCAGTCCGGGGAGGTCAGCGAGGAATCCAAGCCGGCCACACAGCAATCGCCCTTACTGTTCGACCTGACCAGCCTGCAGCGCGAGGCCAACGCGCGTTTCGGTTTCTCAGCCAAGACCACTCTGTCGATCGCGCAGGCGCTCTATGAACGACATAAGGTCCTGACCTATCCACGAACCGATTCCAAGGCACTGCCAGAGGACTATCTGGGGTCGGTACTCAGCACGATGGAAGTGCTGCAACAGGTGGACTCATTCGCACCGCATGCCCGCAAAATTCGCGACGAGGGCTGGGTTCGCCCGAACAAACGGATCTTTGACAACACAAAAGTCAGCGATCACTTCGCGATCATCCCCACACAGCAGGCGCCCGGTAATCTGAGCGATGCAGAGCAGAGAATTTACGATCTGGTCGTGCGGCGTTTCCTGGCAATCTTCTTCCCGGCAGCCGAGTATCTGGTCACGACCCGGATCACCACGGTGGTTGGCAACCGCTTCAAGACCGAAGGCCGCGTGCTGAAAAATCCGGGCTGGCTGGCTGTCTATGGCCGGGCGCTACAGGCCGAGGCCGGCGGATCGTCTGCCGGCCGACCGGACGCCATCCTGGTGCCCGTGCAGCCCGGCGAACAGGTCGACACCCAGGAGATCGAGGTCGTCGCGCTGGCCACCAAACCGCCGGCCCGTTACAGCGAAGCCACGCTGCTGTCGGCCATGGAGGGCGCGGGCAAGCTGGTTGAAGACGAAGAACTGCGCGAAGCAATGGGCGAGAAGGGGCTG
>JAURMJ010000384.1 GCA_030830765.1 Quisquiliibacterium sp. | reverse complement strand
GATCGATCAGATGTCGATTGCCGGCGCCTGACCGGCCCGGCTCATCGCTCACGACTGCGCACAAATCTGGCAGGCCCATGAACAAGGCGTTTGTTCGCGAAGACAGCGATCACGACGACGATGAACTTGAGCAGCCCGAGGTGCAAGCGCCTGCCGGGCTCAGGAACTACATCACGCCCGCCGGTCATGCCCGCATCAAGGCCGAGCTGCTCAATCTGATCGACGTTGAACGCCCAGAGGTTGTCAGAATCGTCTCCTGGGCTGCGTCCAATGGCGATCGATCTGAGAATGGCGACTACATCTACGGCAAACGCCGGTTGCGCGAAATCGATCGCAGGATCCGGTTCCTGACCAAGCGCCTCGATCTGGCCGAGATTGTTGACCCAGCGCGTCAGGTCGGACTGGATCAGGTCTTCTTTGGTGCAACGGTGACGTATCTGCGAAACGGTGCGAGCGAGGAAACCGTGACCATTGTCGGCATCGACGAAGTGGATCCGGCAAGTGGCAAGGTCAGCTGGATTTCGCCGGTGGCCAAGGCCTTGATCAAATCGCGCGAAGGCGATGTCGTCAGCTTGCGCACACCCGCTGGCGTCGATGAGCTGGAAGTCCTTGAAGTCAGATACCCGCACGAGGCCTGATTCAGGCCGCCTGGCTTCAGCAGTGGCTCAGCTGGATAAACGCTGTGCGCAGCCCGGTCATCAATGAGACCGCGGGGACAGGCTCAGTGCAAAGCTCAGGTGCGGTTCACGCGCCGCACTTCGGCGAACTTGCGCAGATTGCGAATCAGCTGAGCCAGATGGACGCGATCCCGGACCTGAACGATGAAGTTCAGCATGGCCAGGCGCTCGTCGGCCTCTTCCATGGCGATATGGACGATGTTGGCTTCCGAGGCTGCGACCTCAGCAGCAACCTTGCCAAGGACACCGCGCTCGTCCGAGACATGGACTTCGATGCCGCAGCGATGCAGGCCTTTCATGCCGTCGGCCCACTCGATTTCAACCCAGCGTTCAGCGTCGCGGACGCGTTGCCGCGTGGCACTTTCGCAGTCTGCCCGATGCAGGACCAGGCCGTGACCACCTCGCAGATGTCCGATCACAGCGTCACCGGGAAGCGGATAGCAGCAGCTCGAATATTGCACTGCTGAGCCTTCGGTCCCATGCACCATGATCGGCGCCGGTTCGGGCACGATCAGCGTGGCTGCTGCCGGACGGTTGTTCAGAAGCAGCGCGATGGTGCGTGCGATGACTGGGGCAAGTCGCTTCCCAAGGCCGATGTCCTCGTAGAGTTCCTCAACGGTCTTGGCACCGGCATCGCGTGCGCCGCGCTCGAGTGTTGCAGTGTCGATCTCGGCGGCACTGATCCGCAGCAGCGATAGCGCTTGTTCAAACAGGCGCCGGCCTAGTTCGACTGATTCTGAGTGCTTCAGTGTGCGCAGGGCATAGCGGATTTCAGCCCGAGACTTGCCGGTACGCACAAACCCGAGCCAGGCTGGGTTGGGTTTGGAATTCGGGTCGGTGATGACTTCGACGACATCGCCATTGTGCAATTCTGAGCGCAGCGGCACTGGCTTTTGATTGACCCGCGCCGCAACGGCCTGGTTGCCAACCTCGGTGTGCACGCTGTAGGCAAAATCGACGACCGTTGCTCCTCGCGGCAGCGAGCGGATTTGTCCGCGAGGCGTAAAGACGTAAACCGCGTCAGGAAACAGGTCGACCTTGACGTGCTCGATGAATTCCATCGAGTCGCCGGTCTGTGTCTGGATGTCAAGCAACGACTGCAGCCACTGGTGAGTCTTCTTTTGCAGCTCTGTGAAATTCTCGTTTTCGGCCTTGTAGAGCCAGTGCGCAGCGACACCTGAATCAGCCACGCGTTGCATCTCATGAGTGCGGATCTGAAATTCGATTGGAGTGCCGAAGGGGCCGACCAGCGTAGTGTGCAGGGACTGATAGCCGTTGACCTTGGGGATCGCAATGTAGTCCTTGAAGCGGCCCGGCACCGGCTTGAAAGTAGCATGCAGCACCCCAAGCGCGACGTAGCATTCCGCGACGGTGTCGACAAGGATTCGGAATCCATAGATGTCAAGGACTTGCGTGAACGACAGGTTGCGACTGAGCATTTTCAGGTAAATGCCCCACAACGCTTTTTCACGACCGTAGACCTGGCCTGGTAGTTTGGCGTCCCCGAGATTCTTGCGGATTGTTTCGAGGATGCGGCTCAGCACTTCGCGCCGGTTGCCGCGGGCCGCCAGCATTGCTTTGCGCAGGACCTGGTATCGATGCGGATAACGTGCCCGAAACGACAGGTCGAGCAGTTCCAGATAAAACTCGCGCAGTCCCAGACGATTGGCGATGGGCGCGTAAATCTCGGTGGTTTCCAGCGCAATGCGGCGCCGCTTGGCCGGATCGACTGCGTCGAGGGTGCGCATGTTATGCACACGGTCAGCAAGCTTGCTCAGGATGACGCGAACATCGCGGGCCATTGCCAGCAGCATCTTGCGGAAGCTTTCGGCCTGCTGTTGCTCCTTGGATGTGAATTCGATGCGATCGAGTTTGGATAGACCGTCAACCAGATCCGCGACCTGAGGGCCGAAGCGTTCAGCCAGATCCTGCTTGGTCGCACGTGAGTCTTCGAGCACGTCATGCAGCAGCGCTGCCATCAGCGACTCGGTATCCAGGCGCCAGCCTGTGCAGATTTCGGCGACCGCGATCGGATGAGAAATGTAGGGCTCGCCACTCGTCCGGAACTGCCCGAGATGGGCTTCGTCAGCGAAGCGATAC
The DNA here is from genome assembly GCA_030830765.1 of Quisquiliibacterium sp. Lineage (GTDB taxonomy): Bacteria > Pseudomonadota > Gammaproteobacteria > Burkholderiales > Burkholderiaceae_E > Quisquiliibacterium. Next base: position 4,909 of record JAURMJ010000384.1, on the reverse strand, counting down.
GCGTCTTTGACGCGGCGTACGTCCGCGGCGGGAAGATAGGCTGACAGCTTGCGCGTCAGGCTCGCCAGCGTCGCAACTTTTCGCTTGTCGGGGGCTCTGGCGAACGGTGCGTCGTAGGCATCGTCCGGGGTGTCCTGGGGCCGGCTGGTGCGTCGGCCCGTCTTGCGGGATTTCGAAGGCGCAGGATCAGGCTGCGCCAGGATGGCGTTGTGACCCGGACCAGATAGGGAGTCCATGAAACCGGGTCAGCCGTGCATCAGGTGGGAACCCGCCGCAGCATCTCGATGCCGACCTTGCCGGCAGCGATTTCGCGCAGAGCGAGCACGGTGGGCTTGTCTTTGTTGTCGACCTTGGGCGTGTGGCCTTGGGCAAGCATGCGGGCGCGATAGGTGGCTGCGAGAGCAAGCTCGAAGCGGTTCGGAATCTGTTTCAGGCAATCTTCAACTGTGATGCGAGCCATCTTTACACCCCTGAAAATCAACGGCTGCCTCTACCGGCGTGCTGCCGTGGAAACAGTCGGTCAAACAAATTCGGCTCGCGCGCCTGCTGCTTCTCGAAGCGCAGACCCGCGCTGTCGACGAGGCAGATCAGCTGTTGCAAAGCCGTCGCAAACTCTTGATTAATAATAACATATTGGAAGCGATGCGCCTGATCCAATTCGCCGCGTGCGGCCGTCATCCGACGCTCGATGACCTCATCTGAATCCTGTCCCCGGCGCTCGAGACGCTCGCGCAGAGTCTCCATCGACGGCGGGGCAATGAAAACCCCAATGGCGTCCGGAAAAAGCTGTTGCACCTGAACTGCGCCCTGCCAATCGATTTCGAGCACGATGTCCTTGCCGGCCGCGATGCGCGAAGCGATCCACTGGCGTGAGGTGCCATACAGATTGCCATGGACTTCAGCCCACTCGAGAAACTCGCCAGCGTCGCGGCGCTGCTCGAATTCGGCGCGGTCAATGAACCAGTAGTCCCGCCCGTCGCTTTCGCCGGGGCGCGGTGCCCGCGTGGTGCAAGAAATCGACAGTTCAACGGCCGGGCGCTCGTTCATCATTGCGCGCACCAAAGACGTCTTGCCGGCCCCTGAGGGGGCTACGATCACAAACAGGCTGCCGGCGCCGGGCGAAGGGGCAAAGGCGGATTTATTCAAGATTCTGTACCTGTTCTCGAATTTGTTCGATCAGCAGCTTGAGCTCGACCGCACTGTTATTCAGGTCAATACTGGCAGCTTTTGATCCCAGTGTGTTGGCTTCACGGTTGAGTTCCTGCATCAGGAAATCCAGGCGTTTGCCGACCGTGCCCGCGCCGCGAACGATTCGCTCGAGCTCATCCAGATGCACGAGCAGCCTTGAGATCTCCTCGGCAACGTCAATCCGCAAGCCATGCAGAACCACCTCCTGTCGGATACGTTCCATTGCCTCGTCGGTTGGCAAGGCGTGACCGCTGGTGGCGTCGGTCAATGCAGCCCGCAATCGGTCGACCAGCTTTTGTTCGAAGGTGGTGAGCAGCTGCGGGACATGCGCTTGAAGCTGGATGACGATTTCGCGCATGCGAACCGCGCGCTCGAGAATGACTTGCGCCAACCGGGCACCTTCGCGTCCTCGGCTTGCGCGCAGTTCAACCAGAGCCTGACGGCCGAGGGCGGCGACTTCACGCGACAAAGTCTCGGGGTCGAGTGTCGGTTCGATGAAAACACCTGGCCAGCGCATCAGCTCTCCAACCGACAGGGGCTGTGCGTCCGGAGCCATGGTGCGGATCTCTTCGGCGGAAGTCAGCAGTTGCCCCAGCAGCCCTCGATCGATTTTCGATTGTTCACTGCTGCTGGGAAGCCTGTGCAGCGTGACACGGCACTCGACCTTGCCGCGGGCCAAAGAGGCAGTGATCTGCTCGCGCAGGGCCGGCTCCGCGCTGCGTAGCTCGTCGGGCATCCGGAACGCCAGATCCAGAAATCTTGAGTTGATACTTCTGAGCTCGACGCCGATGCGGCCTGCAGGCGTATCGCTGCTGACCAGCGCATAGCCGGTCATACTGTGAATGTTGTCGGGTTCTGACACGATGGCTGGTATGAAACAATGTGTGTGGATTGATCGGATCCTGCCGGATTCGGCGGAGACTGGGAATTGCTGAACTGCCCGGATTCGGGCTGACCCACAGAGAGCGGCTGCAGCACGCATGGCAAGTCAGAAAAACGCACCATTGCCGGACGGTCTCGAAATCGGTGGCTACCGTATTCTAAGAAAGATCTCGAGCGGCGGGTTCTCGATCGTCTATCTTGCCGACGACGAAAGCGGGAATCGCTATGCGATCAAGGAATTTCTGCCAAGCACGCTGGTGCGTCGCGACAAGGGTGCGTTGGTGCCGACCATCGCCACCGAGAACATTGCGATCTATCGAAACGGCCTGAAATGTTTCTTCGAGGAGGGCCGGGCCCTGGCGAGGATCATGCACCCGAACGTGGTCAGGGTTGCGAATTTCTTTCGCGATAATGAAACGGTCTACATGGTGATGGCCTATGAGCAGGGACGCAGTCTGCAGGAGGTCATCCTTCGCAATCGCGGGCGCGAGGACAAGACGGTGATTGCCGAGCGGTTTGTTCGCCGGATTTTCGATCAGGTCATGAACGGGCTGCGCGAAGTGCATGCTAACCGTTTGCTTCATCTGGATCTGAAGCCGGCCAATATTTATCTGCGGATGGATGGAACACCGATCCTGCTCGACTTTGGTGCGGCCAGGCAGACACTGACACAGGACGCGCCGAAGCTTTTTCCGATGTACACCCCGGGTTTTGCCGCCCCCGAGCTGTATCGCAAGGCGCAGCAAATGGGCCCCTGGACCGACATCTACGGCCTTGGTGCCAGCATGTTTGCTTCGATGATGGGGGCACCGCCTCAGCCGGCCGATCAGCGCCCGCTCGAAGACAAGATGGCAAGGCAGTTTCTCGAGCTGGAAAAGCGCTATTCCCGACACCTGGTCGACCTGGTGGCCTGGTGCATGAAGCTGAACCCGCTGGAGCGCCCGCAAAGCGTGTTTGCACTACAGCGCGTGTTGCGGGGTGGAAATGCGCGTCTCGAAATGGAGTTGTCGAACAGGCAAGGCAAGAGCAGCTGGCTTGACAACCTCGCCGGTCGGTTGACTCCGTGGCGTCGCGATGAGGACGACCTGACGACTCTGCTCAAGGATTGAAGCAAGCCATGCGGTTTTCGATTTTTCAGGACACGGACATCGGCGCGCGTGCGAACAACCAGGATCGCATGGGTTACTGCTTCACGCGCGACAGTCTGCTGATGCTGGTGGCAGACGGGATGGGCGGTCACCTGAAGGGTGAGGTGGCGGCGCAGATCGCGACACAGATCATCGCTTCTCTGTTCAACAAATCGGCCCGACCGCGTCTGGTCGATCCGCATGGTTTCCTTGATTTCGCGCTGCGCGAGGCGCATCGGGAAACCTTGAAGTACCAGGTGCTGAATCGGCTTCCCGAAGCGCCACGAACCACGATCGTAGCCTGCATCGTTCAGGACGGTCAGGCGTGGTGGGCGCATGCTGGGGATTCCCGGCTCTACTGGTTGCGTGGATCGCGATTGCAGCAGCGCACGCGCGACCATTCAAAAGTCGAAAGTCTGGTCGCAATGGGGGTGCTCAAGCCGCATGAACAGATGATGCATCCGGAGCGCAATAAGGTACTGAGCTGCCTGGGATCACCGTTTCAGCCCTTGATTGAATTCGGCGGACCTGTGGAGCTCGAGCCAGGCGACCGGTTTTTGCTTTGCTCCGATGGTGTCTGGTCGGCATTTGCCGAGACCACGCTCTGCAATCGCGTGGGCAGCGGAACCGTCAGTGCGGTGGTGCCCGCGCTGGTTGAAGAGGCTGTTCGCGTGTCGGGTCGGATGGCTGACAACGCGACCGCGCTGCTGATGAGTTGGGAGGATCAGGAGCGAGGCGTTGACACGATGTCTGCCGGGACGCTCGCGGCTGGTGGAGTTACTTCGACCATCGTTTTCGATGATCTGGCTGCCGACGTCTCGAACCCCCTTTCTGAGGACGACATTGATCGAACGATCAGTGAGATCCGCTCGGCGATTGGCAAATCCGGTAAACACCGAGCCTGAGCCTTACAATGCGAGGATGACTGATTCCGCTGAAATCTCCGTTCGTCGCCCTGATGGGCGCCCCTTCGATTCGCTTCGCCCAGTGAAGATCACTCGTGGCTTCACCCGCCATGCCGAAGGGTCTGTGCTTGTCGAATTTGGGCAGACGCGGGTGTTGTGTACCGCCAGCGTTGAAGACCGCGTCCCCGGTTTCCTGAAAGGGCGAGGGCAGGGTTGGCTGACTGCCGAATACGGCATGCTGCCGCGTGCCACGCATACCCGCAGCGATCGCGAGGCTGCACGGGGTAAGCAGTCCGGACGCACCCAGGAGATTCAACGGCTGATCGGGCGCAGTCTGCGCGCGGTTTTTGACCTCGAAAAACTTGGTGAACGGACCATTCAGCTCGATTGCGATGTGTTGCAGGCCGACGGCGGTACACGCACTGCAGCGATCACCGGCGCCTGGGTTGCGGCGCAGGATGCCGTGAACCTGCTGCTGCGCCAGGAGGCAATCTCGCAAAGTCCGATTCTCGATGCGGTGGCTGCAATCTCGGTTGGCATCTATCGCGGACAACCTGTGCTCGATCTGGACTATGCCGAGGACTCCGACTGCGATACCGATATGAATGTCGTGATGACCGGAGCCGGCGGCTTTGTCGAAATCCAGGGCACCGCCGAAGGGGCGCCGTTCTCGCGTGGTCAGGTCGATACGCTTCTTGAGCTCGCCCGAAAAGGAATCTGCGATCTGATCAGCGCCCAGCGTGCGGCGCTGGCTGCCGAGCTGAACACCTGATCACAGGGGCTTTCCATGGCCAGCAAGCTTGAGCG
>JAURMJ010000383.1 GCA_030830765.1 Quisquiliibacterium sp. | reverse complement strand
TCTCGCGCCGCGTGCGCACCGATGCTGGTGAGCTCACCGCAGTGCCGGTGCCGGTCGTTGACGCATTTCGCGCCCCGCAGCCCAGCGTCGACTATCCGCGCCTCGGTGAACATAACGCGCTGCTGGCGCCCCCCCTGAATCAGGAATGAGCAATGCGCGCAGTCAACATTCATGAAGTCGGGCCGGCAGCCGGCCATCGTGTCGAGGAAATTTCCGATCTCACGCCAAAGCCCGGACAGGTCGTCGTGGCCACTCACGCGATCGGCATCAACTATCCGGACATGCTGGTCGTCGAGGGCAAATACCAGCTGATTCCGCCCCGGCCGTTCACGCCGGGTAAGGAGGCAGCCGGTGTCATCGTCGCGATTGGTGCCGGGGTCAACGGATTATCGGATGGTCAACGCGTGCTGCTGCAGACCGAGTACGGCGCCTTTGCCGAGCAGGTTGCTGTCGATGCCCGCATGGTTTGTCCGATTCCGGATTCGGTCGGTTTCGAAGAGGCCGCCGCGCTGGGCCTGACCTACCAGACCGCGCATTTCGCACTGATCGAGCGTGCTGTCTTGCAATCCGGCGAGACCGTGCTCGTGACCGGGGCCAGTGGCGGAGTCGGGCTGGCCGCAGTCGAGCTGGCCAAGGCATTCGGTGCCAAGGTGATTGCCGGTGTGACATCCGCCCAGAAGGGACAGCTTGCGATTGAGCATGGTGCCGAGGCCTGGGTCGATCTCACCGCAGAAAATCTTCGTGACTCGCTGCGGGAGCAGATCGCAGCAATCACCGGCGGTGGCGTCGATGTGGTCATCGACAATGTCGGGGGCGAAGTGTTCACCGCTGCGCTCAGAGCCATCGCATGGCGCGGTCGCCTGGTGGTCGTCGGCTTTGCGAGCACTCGGATTCCGGAGCTCAAGGCCAACTATCTGCTGCTCAAGAACATCGCAGTCACCGGCCTGCAATGGAGCGACTATCGGGAACGCGAGCCCGCCTGGGTCGCCCGCGTGCAGCAGGAGATCTTCCGACTGTTCGTTGAAGGCAGACTGCGTCCGTACATCAGTGCGCGCTATCGCCTTGAGGATTTCGCACAGGCGCTTGAGCGATTCAACCGACGCGATGTTCAGGGAAAGATGTTGCTGATCCCTTGATCAGGGCGCCCGGATTTTTTTCCGATGCCCTGAATCAATCCAACCCGACTGCTTATCGCGTCCGCGTCAGGGACCCTCGATCGATCGTCAGGATCCCGTCGACCATGCTCTCGGAGTGCTGCAGATCAGATTCCGAAAGAATCACGGTCAGACCTTGAGACTTCAGGCCTGATGCGACCTGGACGAGCCGCTTGGCGAGCGCCGGGGCGACGCCCTCGAAGGGTTCGTCCAGCAGCAGCAGCTTTTTGCCATACATCAATGCACGCCCCATGGCGGCGAGCTTTTGCTGTCCCCCCGACAGTTGCAGACCTTTGCGCGGCGCAAAGTCGACAAGCTCCGGAATCAGTTCGTAGACCTTCTTGAGCCTCTCCTGAGCTTCGGGGGCGTTGACCGCCCAGGCCGGCACGAGCAGATTCTCTTCAACAGTCAGCTCCGGAATCAGACGACGCTCCTCGGGCATGAAGCCGATACCCATCGGGTTGCGAAGATGGGTCGGTACCTTCAGCAGATCCTGGCCGTCGAATGAAATCGAGCCTCGTGATGGTTTGAGCAGACCCATGATGCTGCGCATCAGCGTGGTCTTGCCAGCACCATTCCGACCGATCAGACCGGTCATCGAGCCGGTGGGCAGCTCAAAGGAGATGTCGCGAAGAATCTCCACTGAGCCAATGGATACATCGAGTTGATCAACCTTGAGCACGATGTCCTCCGATCACGTAGCGCTGGACCTCGGGGTCATTCAGGGCGACATCCGGTTCGGCATCGCTGATCACACGACCATCGTAGAAGGCGATCACACGGTTTGCGAAGCGCGCGACGATTTCCATGTCATGCTCGACGAACAGCACGGTGGCGCCTGCGTCCCTCACGTTCTTCATCACCATCTCCATGATCCCGAATTTTTCTTCTGCGGATACGCCGCTGGTCGGCTCATCAAGCAGAAGAATTTTTGGGGAGGCGACCATCGTCATGGCAATGTCGAGCAGCTTGCGGACACCGCCTGGCAGGATCTGCGCAGGACGCCCGCGATAAGCGCTCAAGTCGAATCTGGCGAGAATTTCCTCGGCAACGACATGCAACGGTTTTTCGATCCCGGGTACCAAAGGTTCGCCGCGTGAGAAAAACCCGCCTCGTCCCGCGTGATGCAGCACCACGCCCAGACCGACCATCATGTTCTCGAAGACACTCAGCGAGTTATAGAGCTGCGGAATCTGGAAGGAGCGGCAGATGCCCATCCGTGTGATCTGGCGTGGCTGCAGCGCCGTGATGTCATGTCCGTCATAGACGATGCGACCGGTATCCGGTTTCAGATAACCGGTCACCATGTTGATGAACGTCGTCTTGCCGGCGCCGTTGGTTCCGATCAGGCCGACAAAGGCATCACGCTCAATGCTGATGTTGATGTCTTTGGCCGCCGTCACCGCACCGAAGCTCTTGTTCAGCCCGGTGGCTTCCAGGATGTAGTTGTTTGCGTTCTGTGCCATGGTGTCAGGCCCGCGCGCGCAGGCGTCGACCGAACAGTGACCAGAGTCCGTTCGGCAAGAAGACGATGATCAGGAACAGCGCGGTTCCGAGCACCATCTGCCAGGTATTCGGTGAGAAATCGAAGGCAAAGCTGTGGATTACACCGAACACGATTGCGCCCAGGAACGGAGCGATCACACTGCCGGTGCCAGCCAGAATCGCGATAAACACGAATTCGCCCGATTGCGTCCAGTAGGACATTTCCGGGTCGATGTGCCCGACTGCTGCACCGACCAAGGCACCAGCAACCCCGGCCAGGACTGCGCCGATGACGTAGATCACGTGGATTGCATAGCGGGCCGATCCGCCCATGTATTCAACGCGGATTTCATTGTCACGAATTGCTCGTGCAAGCAGACCCAATGGCGTACCCAGATAGCGATGCAGAGCCCAAGCGGCAACGCCGCAGGTGAGCGCGCAGATCGCGAGCATTGAGTAACGCACCATTGAACCTTCCGGGCGCATGCCAAAGATCGTGAAGGGCACGATGTTGAACCCGTCGGTCGAGCCCAGTGACTGCGACTTGACCAGCACGCCGTAAAGAATCATCGACAAGGCCAGTGACAGCAGTCCAAAGAAGATGCTGCGGTACTTGGCCAGCAGGAAGCCCAGAATGAAACTGAGCACACCAGACGCCAGTCCGCCGGCAAGCATCATCAGGAAAATATCGCTGATACCAAACCCAATGCCGATGCCGCCAGCCGCATAGGCGCCCAGGCAGTAGTAGAGCGCTTGCCCAAAGGACACCAGCCCGGTCCGCATCAGCGGCAGCAGGCCAAGCACCAGCAGGCCCTTGCACAACGCAATGGTCAGCAGGAACTTGGCCCAGTTCGGCAGGAAGAAACCGACCAGCAGCACCCCGGCTAAAGCTGCGATGATGATCGAGAGTGTGCGGTCGCGTGTCATATCTTGCGTGCCTCCGCGGTGCTGAACAGGCCACGTGGCCTGAAGGTAAGAACCATTGCCATGACCAGGTAGATCACAAAGAGCTCAACTTCCGGTGCATAGTGAATCGAGATTGAGCGCACGAGACCGACGATGCAGGCACCGACAGCTGCGCCCGGTAGACTGCCCAGCCCGCCGATGACAATCACCGCGAATGACAGAACGATGATCTCGACTCCCATCGCAGGGACGACCGAAACGGTCGGCGCCGTGAAGGCTCCACCAAGTGCGGCCAGCAAGGAGCCGAAGGTGAACGTCACCAGGTAGAACTTGTCTACATTGATGCCGAGCGAGCGGGCCACTTCCGGGTCATGGATCACGGTCAGCAGCAGCTTGCCGACGCGAGTCTTCATCAGCGTCCAGGCCAGGCCAAGGCCTGAGATGAGGGCAACGCCAATCAGAATCAGGTTGTAGGTCGGGTAGATCAGATCACCGAATTCAATCGAACCGAGCAGCCCGTAAGGCTCGGCGATGAAATACGGATCAACCCCCCAGATCAGTTTGATCGCATCTTCGAGGATCAGAAAGAGTGCGTAGGTGATCAGCATGATCACCACCTCATCCTTCGCATACATTCGCTTGAGGATGCCTCGTTCAATCAATGGTGCGAGGACGAGTGCGACAAACAGCGCCGAGCCGAACAGGACCGCATAGGACAGCATGGGGTCCATCCCCTTGGCCAGCAGTGCGCCGGTCAGGGAGGCCGCCATGTAGGCCCCGATCGCATAGAAGCTGCCATGCGTCAGGTTCAGGATTTTCATAACGCCGTAGATCAGGGTCAGGCCGATGCCTGCCGTGAACAGCCACGACGAATAGATGATCCCGTCAATCAGGACTGCGAGAATCTTTTCCACGTCAACTTCCCAAAAGCAAACGGCTGCCGGCTTCGGCAGCCGTTTGCGGGTCGAACAACAGGCCCAGGAAGGCCTTGCTCTGACCTGGCAGGTCTTACTTCTTCATCCCGCCTTTGATCCAGTCGGTGCTCTTGACACCGTCCGGCGGGTTGACCATGTCAGCGGGGAAGCGCTTGACGTTGGTGACCGTCATCTCACCGTTGACTTTCTTGGCCATACCGTAAACCGCGTCGGTGATCGCCTGATGCCCCTTACCAAGGACCATCCTGATGTCACCAGCCGGGGACGGG
>JAURMJ010000382.1 GCA_030830765.1 Quisquiliibacterium sp. | reverse complement strand
GCTCGCTGCTCGCGGCGAAAGTCCGTTGCTTGAGGCCGCTGTGCTCAAGGATCTGGGCACTCGGATTGAGCAGGATATCGGCCGGGTTGTCGGCCTGCTGGCCAATGCCGATCCGCTGATCCCGGCGCCGGTGCCACTGCTTGAGGCGCTGGCCTACACGACGCAGATGGGGCCGACCTTTTCACTGCGGGGTGGTACCCGCGAGATTCTTCGCGGCATGATTGCTCGCGGCATGGGGTTGCGATGAATCACGGCAACGAATTGCAGACCGATATCGGTTACGACGACGAAACCGCTGGGTTGCTGACTGACTCGATTGAGCGGATTCTCTCCGATCTTTGTACAACAACGTTGCTCAGGGCTTCTGAGTCCCAGGAACAGGGCGACACCGTGGTTAAGACGCTTTGGGCCGCACTCGAGGCAGCTGGCCTGAGCGATGCCCTCAGGGACGACGAGTCTGGGGATGGTGCGCTTGGCTGGGCCGAGGTGCGTGGTCTGATCGAGGCTTGCGGGCGCTGGGGATTGCCTGCCCCGCTGCCTGAGACACTGGCTGCCCAGGCATTGTGTCGGATGGCCGGTGCCCAGACGCCCGAGGGCATCTCGACGATTGCCGTCGCAAGCCGAGAGGGGGATCGCGTGATTGCCCATGGCGTTGCGCACGCCCGTCTTGCATCAAAGGTACTTGTGACCCTGCCGAGCGAAGATGACGAGAGTCATTGCCTTTGGCAGTTCGAGCCAGCCCGTGCTGCGGTGCGGCCAAGTGTCGGGATTGCCGAGGATCGGGCTGAACTTTGCTGGCTCGCTTCAGAGGGACGTGAACTTGGCGTGCTCCCCCGGGGCATCGAGGTGCTGAGCGTCGGGGCCGCGATTCGGTGTGCCCAGATTGCGGGGGCCTGCGCCCGCGTGCTTCAAATGTCGACGACCTATGCATCCGACCGGGTGCAGTTCGGGCGGCCGATCTCGAAATTTCAGGCCATTCAACAGCAACTCGCCTTGGCCGGAGAGTGGACGGCCATGGCGGCCATGGCCTCGCAACTCGCATTGGCCGGATCAGGGCTCGCGCTGGATCCGCATCGGGTGGCAGCGGCCAAGCAGGTCGCCTCGACAGCGGTTCAGCAATGCTGCGAAATCGCTCATGCTGTGCACGGTGCAATCGGGGTGACCGCCGAATATGATCTGCAGCTGTTCACGCGCAGGTTGTGGACCTGGGCTGCCGATTTTGGCTCGGCACTGCATTGGAGTCGGGCGCTGGGTTCGCAGTTGCTGGATCGGGCGCCGGAGTACTGCTGGGACGAGGTCGTGAGAATCTCAAGCGTCTGAGTGTCGACTGACCGCAGGCCAGCCGGGCGCTTGCTGGGGACAGCAGATTCAGTCGTTGATTTTCAGGCCGATTCGACTGGCCGCGACAACGGCCTGGGTCCGGTTCCGGGCGCCAAGGGCACGCAGCACCGCACTGACGTGCACCTTGACCGTGCCTTCGGCAAGGCCGAGCTGGCGGCAGATCAGCTTGTTGGGCAGGCCTCGCATGATCAGCTTGAGCACATCGATCTGGCGATCGGTCAAGCCAAGCTGGCGCGGGTCGGCGCTCCGGTTGTTCAAGGGTTCAAGGCCTCGGCGAAGCGGCCGGTCGTTCGCAAGGACCTGGGGCGGCAGGTAGGGGCAACCTGAGGCGACCAGCCGAAGTGCGCTTCGGATTGCTTCGTTGGACATTGTTTTCGGGATGTACCCGACCGCGCCAAGATCCAGGCAGCGCATGATCATCGGAGAATCCGCATCTGCGGACAGGATAACGATCGGAGATTCAGGGTGGTTTTCACGCAATGCGATCAGCCCTTCGATCCCGGCAGAGTCGGGCAGGTGAAGATCGAAGAGGACCAGGTCGGCTGGCGGATTGTCCCGCAGATAGCGACGTGCATCACTGAGCCGTCCGACAAAAGTGACCTGGGCTTCGGGCTCGATCTCTTGGAGAGTTTCGCCGATCGCCCGTTGTACCAGTGGATGGTCATCAACAACCAAAAAGGTTTTGGCCATATGAAGTGTCTCGTCCCGTTTTTCTTGTCGAGGCTTGACCTTAGAGTGCTTGGAAGTCGCTGTAAATTAGGCCAAATGGATATCGCATCATCCAAGTGGCTGCGCGTGGCCGACAGCACTCGATCGGTCAGAGGACAGCAGCATTTCGCCCAGAAGATGAACACTGAATGAACAATTGGCAATTTTCGGTCGCACCGATGATGGACTGGACTGACCGGCACTGTCGTTATTTTCATCGGCTGATGACCCGACATGCCCGTCTCTACAGCGAGATGGTCACAACCGGGGCACTGCTGCACGGGAATCAGCCTCGGCATCTTGATTTTGATGCTGCCGAGCACCCGGTCGCGCTGCAGCTTGGAGGCAGCGAACCGGCTGATCTCGCGTCTTGCGCCCAGCTGGCACAGCGCTGGGGCTATGACGAGGTCAATCTGAACTGCGGCTGTCCAAGCGAACGGGTCCAGCGCGGCGCGTTCGGGGCTTGCCTGATGGCCGAACCCGAGCTGGTACGCGATTGCATCAAGGCGATGGTCGACGTGGTGTCAATTCCCGTGACAGTCAAGCATCGGATTGGCATCGACAAGGTGGAGAGCTACGGATTCGTACGTGACTTCATCGGCACAGTTGCCCAGGGGGGGGCGCAGGTTTTCATCGTGCATGCGCGCAACGCGTGGCTCAAGGGCTTGAGCCCAAAGCTCAATCGCGAGATCCCGCCGCTTCGTTATGAGATTGTTGCTGCTCTGAAGCGCGATTTTCCGGAACTGACGATTGCGATCAACGGCGGTCTGACGACATTGGATGAGTCCCGCGAGCAATTGGATCAAGTCGACGGCGTGATGCTTGGGCGCGAGCCGTACCATAACCCGTGGATGCTGGCTTCGGTCGACAGTGCACTGTTCGGCAAGCCTGATCCGGTGAGTGATCGCTTTGAGTTGATTGATCCGCTAATGGCCTATGCGCAGCGGCATATCGACCAGGGCGGTCGGTTACGGGATCTGTCGCGCCATGTTCTCGGTTTGTTCAATGGGCTTGCCGGCGCGCGTCGCTGGCGGCAGATGCTCTCGGATGCAACCTTGCTTGCGCAGAATGATCCGGCCTTGATTGCCAGGGCGGCGCAGGCTGTCGAGCAGGCGCTTCAAACGATGTCCGTTGGGACGTCGCATCTGATGCAGCAAGGCGGCACTGTCACTGATTCGCCTGCCTGACGCCGCGGACGTAGAGCAGGATGGCCAGGTAGGCAAGCACGGCCAGTGCCAGTTGCAGGAGGGCCAGCGTTGCCGAACGACCCGAGTCGCTGGTGGCACGGACCAGACCTTCGCAGATGTAAAGCAGGGCGCCCATCGACCACCACTGGAAGGCACGAACCCGCCCTTTGCGCAGCGCTGGCAATGCAACGGCCAGCGGCAGGACCTTGAGCACCAGCAGTGAGCCCCCCGGACGGAGCGGGGCGAGCCAGATTTCCCAGGCAATGCCCAGCGCGATCATTGCGATGAAGCAGGTCAGAACGGTGTAACGCAGGGTGCGCAGAGAAATAGTCATTGGCCAGGTCATGACAGCGTGAGGCGTGCCGCTATGATAATCGGAAGATGCTCTCCATTCCCTTCACCCTTGTTTTGCGGCTGCTGCGCTTTGTTGCAGCACTGTCCCGTCGTGGCGCCAGCGTGCGACTTGCCCAGGCGGCTGCCAGTCTCGCTTTTCTCTCGCTGCTGGCGATCGTGCCCATTGTCTCAATTGCGATATCGCTGCTCGGTGCACTGCCGATCTTTGCAGATCTGCGCGGCGCTGGTGTGAAGTTCCTTGCGTCCAACCTGTTTCTGCCGAATTTCAGTGAGACGATCGTCGGTTATCTGAATCTCTTTGCTGAAAAGGTGGGTCAGTTATCCGCGCTTGGCGCAGTATTGTTCTTTGCCACTGCGTTTTCGGCCTTGCGCACAATCGACGAAACGCTGAACCAGATCTGGGAAGTGGATCAGCCTGTCCCGTGGTCGCGTCGCCTGCCGGTGTACTGGACGTTTCTGACACTTGGGCCTTTGCTCGTCACCGTCAGCGCGGCAGTCAACACGATGATGCTGTCCGAGGTGCTCGCCGGGATCAGCATTCGGGCACTGGAAACTGCCTGGGTGCTCGCCGTACCCTGGTTCAGCACGCTGGTGGGGCTGACTCTGCTGTATCGACTCGTACCAAATGTGACAGTCCGTTGGCGCGATGCGCTGGTTGGCGCGCTGGTCGCCGCAGTGACACTCGAACTGCTCAAGCGCGCAATGGGCTATCAGCTCGGGCAACTGCCGACGTATACGATTGTCTACGGTGCATTCGCTGTGCTGCCGATCTTTTTCATCTGGATTTTTCTCCTCTGGCTGACGGTGCTCGGCGGTGCCCTGGTGGCGGCGATGCTGCCGCAGTGGGGTCAGCGGGGTGTGCAACCTGATGCCGAAACGCCAGCCGCACGGTTCGAACGCGCCGATCGGGTGCTGGAGACGCTGGTGCAGGCTGCGGTGCGTGGACAGGTGGCGGTGCCGGCGAGCGAACTGCGCGGGTCGTTTGGCGGGGATGCAGCCCTGGCAGCACAGACCGTGGCGCTGCTGGTCGATGCAGGCTATGTGCAGAGAGCCTGGCGACTGACGCGTCATGATCCGGACCGTCAGGATGCAGCGCTGTGGGGAGAGCTCTGGATGCTTGCTCCAGACGCGGGCCAAAGAACGCGGCGAGCCCTTTTCGAGCGCATCTGGCACTCATCGGGGCGGCGACTGACCGCAGGCGCGGTCCTGTTTGACCTTGCGCACGTCGATCAACCGCTGCTTGATTGTGCCCGCAGCAATTAACAGCGGAGGGTCAGGTGCTAGCAGGCTCTCGGGCCTCAAGGGCAGCCATGAATCCTGTAAGCGCCCGCAGCACCGCATCAGGCCGTTCAGCCATCAGGGCGTGACCGCAGTTCGGGATGATTTCGACCTGCGTCTGCGCGATTGCGCTGATCAGTCCGCGCGCAGCCTTGGGCGGGGTCATCATGTCACGCTGGCCGAGAATAAAGAGCGCAGCACACTGGAGCTCGCGCGCCCGCTGTTCGCCGGCAGCATAGACGTTGCAGGCGCTGAAGTCGTTGAGCAGCACGCCGGGCTTTTGCCGTTCCATGAGCCGCAGATTTTCGATGTAGACAGAAAATCCAGGTCCCGGGTTGCCAGGGCGGTGCGTGACTCCGCTGTGTGACCACTGGTTGATCATGTCGAAGGCGCGGGGCTCGTCGTTACGGGCAGCATCGAGCAGAGCATCCGAGACCTTCATCGGATAGGCTGCACCGACCATTGCGATGCGGTTGATCAACTGCGGCGCTTGTCCGGCGGCCTCAAGCGCGATCAGTGAACCCATGCTGTGCCCGACCATGGCTGCCTGCTGGACACCAGCCACCTGCAAAAGCTGAAGAACCCAGGCGGCCATGGCTTCTATGCTTTCAAGCGCAGGCCCTTCGCTACGACCGTGACCCGGCAGGTCGACCGCCAGCACGCCATAGCCGTGATGCGCGAAGTAGCGTGATTGGAGAATCCAGACACTGTGATCGTGTTGTGCGCCATGCACGAAGACGACACAGGGCAGGGTGGCGTCGAATGCCTTGCCACCGGTGTACGCATAGGCCTTTTGACCGGCCACTTCCAGGAACATCAGGTTTCTCCTTACCGGCCTCAGCCCTTTTCGGCCACACGGAAAGCACGCTTCAGGTCGCCGATCAGATCGTCCGGATCTTCGAGTCCGACCGACAGACGTAACGTGCCTTCGCCGATCCCGGCTGCTGCAAGCGCCGTGGAATCCATGCGGAAGTGCGTGGTCGATGCGGGATGGATCACCAGGGAACGGGCGTCTCCGACATTGGCAAGATGCGAGAACACCTGCAGTGATTCGACAAAGCGGCGACCCGCCGCCCGGTCACCCTTCAGATCAAAGCTGAAGACGGCGCCCGCGCCGCGAGGCAGCAGGCGCTTGGCCAATGCGTAATCCGGGTGAGATTCGAGCGCAGGATACGAGATACGACTGACCATCGGGTGGGCAGCCAGGAATTCAACGATGCGCAATGTGTTTGCGACATGACGCTCCATGCGCAGCGACAGGGTCTCAACGCCTTGCAGAATCTGGAATGCGTTCATCGGGCTCATGCAGGCGCCGAAATCACGCAGACCTTCGCGGCGGGCCCTGAGCAGGAACGGCGCGACCGTGGATTCCTCAGCGAAGACCATGCCATGAAACCCCTCGTAGGGTTCGGTCAACTCAGGGA
This sequence comes from Quisquiliibacterium sp., assembly GCA_030830765.1. Taxonomy (GTDB): domain Bacteria; phylum Pseudomonadota; class Gammaproteobacteria; order Burkholderiales; family Burkholderiaceae_E; genus Quisquiliibacterium. Next base: position 728 of record JAURMJ010000382.1, on the reverse strand, counting down.
ATTTTCCGGAAGCAAACCAGTCAAAGCGCCCCGAATCGACGAGCAGGCCACCGACGACGGTGCCGTGTCCGCAAAGGAACTTGGTTGCCGAGTGATAAACCAGATCAGCGCCCAGATCGAAGGGGCGGATCAGGTAGGGCGTGGTGAACGTGGAATCGACCAGCAGCGGCACACCATGGTCGTGGGCAATCTGGCTGACAGATTCGATGTCCAGCACATCCAGTCCCGGGTTGCCAACGGTCTCACCAAAAAGCAGACGGGTATTCGGACGCAGGGCAGCCCGCCAGGCGTCCAGGTCGCGGGGGTTCACGAACGTGGTGTCGATGCCGAATCGACGCATCGTGTAGTCAAGCAGGTTGTGGGAGCCGCCGTACAAGGCGGTCGAAGCAACGATATGACTGCCGGCACCAGCCAGCGTTGCGATGGCCAGATGCAGGGCAGCCTGACCGCTGGCCGTGGCGATTGCGCCGACGCCGCGTTCGAGGGCCGCAATGCGCTCCTCGAGGACGGCCACGGTCGGATTACTGATCCGGGAATAGACGTGTCCGGCCTGCTCCATATTGAACAGGCCCGCCGCCTGATCGGAATCCTGGAAGACGAAGGCTGTTGACAGGTAGATCGGCGTGGCTCGTGCGCCGAAATCGCTGTCTGGTGTGGCGCCGGCATGCAGCGCGAGGGTGTCGAACCCGTGAAAGTCGCGATTGCTCATTCGAAGATGCTAGCACGTG
>JAURMJ010000381.1 GCA_030830765.1 Quisquiliibacterium sp. | reverse complement strand
TCTATCCCGGACCTGGCATCAATCTGGGGCCGGCGCTTGTGTTCGCGTACCAGGCGGCGCGGGATGCCGTAGCCAGGTGCCGCTGAGCCCCACATCCGGCACGGAGCGCCGGGGCTTGCCCACGTAGAAAAGGCTGTGCGTGTAACGCGCGACACAGCGTTCTCTGTTCATTGACTTTAATCGACCTTCCGAGGAGACCTCAGCATGGCCAAGCCCTGCGTTCACATCATCAACGGCCCGAACCTGAACACGCTCGGCCATCGCGAGCCGGCGATCTACGGCACAACGACGCTGGCCCAGATCGAGGGCTGGTGCCGGGAAGCGGCCGCCGGACCGATCGAGTTTCGGCAGTCCAACTACGAGGGGCAGATCATCGAATGGCTGCATCAGGCGCGCGGGGTGGCCGATGGGGTGATCATCAATCCGGCTGGCTTGAGCTTCACATCGGTGGCGATTCTCGATGCGCTGAAGATCTATGGCGGACCTGTGATCGAGTTGCACATCTCCAACATCCATGCCCGTGACCCGATCTATCACAAGTCGCTGATGTCCCCGGTTGCCACGGCAGTGATCGCAGGGCTTGGTGCGCGAGGCTATGTGACAGCGCTGCGTTCGATGTATGAGTTACTGGAGCCGACCGCCTGATGCATCAGCAGTTTTCTGATGCCTGCCGCACCATCGGTCTGCACCCGGGAGAGATCAAGCCCGTTGTTTTGGAGTGGGTGCCGCGCTAGAGGGTTTCTCTTTGCCAGCCCACAGAATCAAACCGGCGATCGTTGTCAGGATGGCTGCAATGATCAGGCCGGGCTGGTAGCTGCCAAAGGTATCGCGCAGGGCGCCCAGCATCAGCGGGCCCATGGCCGTGCTGAACTGGGAAAGCGTGGCGGCGCCGCCGTAGATTTGACCGAACGAGGCTGAGCCGAATTCGCGTCGTACGATCACCGGACCCAGTGTCGTGATGTGACCGATCCCATAGCCATAGATGATGCTGCCGATCAGCAGGGACGCAATTCCGGGCCAGATCGACATCAGCAGCAGCGATGCGGCTTGTGCAAGCATGATCAGCATGGCCAGCCTGCGGACGTCCAGGCGGTCCACATGCCGCGCCAGGACCAGTCTGCCGATGAAGGCAGCCAGCCCGCCTGCACTGACCAGCCAGCCGGCACCGATCGTGCCCAGCAGCGGGGCGGCCAAGGTGACATGGTGGGTGATGAAACCGACCTGCATCATCAGCGCGAGGGCAAACGCGATCATCGTGCTCCAAAGCAATCGGCGTCGGTTGCGCTCGTTCGCGATCGGGTTTGCAGTCTCAGACGCTGCGTTGCTCGGCGACGGCAGATCACCATCGCGTCGCAGGCCCAGTTGTGCAGGCCCCTGGTGGCGAAGCACCACGCCGATCAACGGCGCCAGGATCAGCGTTGCGCCAATAGCCACGCTCAACAGACCTGCACTCACACCCAGTTCGCGAATGCTCAGCAATAGAATCGGGACGCCGGCGATCGCGCCCAGACTGGCCCCGGTCAGCGCCAGCGTGACTGAGCGGCCCTGATGGCGCTCGAACCACGGCGCAACAGTTGCCGAGATTCCTGTCGTCGACAGACAGGCCCAGCCCAGACCGATCAGTGCGAAAGCGGGGTAAAGCTGCCACGGGCTGTTCACCTGGCCGGTGAGCCCGACTCCGAGGCTCATCGACAGGGTGCCGATCAGAAGGATCGGTCTTGCGCCCCACCGGTCAATGCTCCGGCCAACCGTTCGCTGGGATGCCGCGCTGACCAGGTAATAGACGGTGATGGCGGACGCGACCCCGGTGATCGGCCAGCCATGTAGCGCGGTCAGTGCCTGCAGATAGACGCTCGATCCGAACAGGCAGAGGCTGCAGGCGACCGCCGAGATCACGAAGCAGACCGCAACCACTCGCCAGCCATAGAAAAGTCTTTGCACGGGCCGAAACATCGGAACCTCGTTCAGGGGGACCAAGCCGCGCTGCGCTGAGAGCAGATCAACGCATCAACCGACGGGCCCGGTATAGCTCTATTGCGCATGCAAGCGAGGTGCGGTTTTCAGCAGCTCGGCCAGCTGTTCTGCATAAAACCTGGCCAGTATCGTCGTGCCATGTCCGCGGGTCTCTGCGCTGCCAGGAATCTCCAGATAGCGGCCCGTTTTCATCACTGCCAACGCCTTATCCATCAGACCAAGCTCCGGAGGATTCCGTTCATCGTCGGCTGCGTTGATGGCAAGTACAGCGGCCGTGATCCGTGGCAGCAGCGGCGTCGGGTCAAAGTCAAACGAGGACTCCCACTGAAAAAGCACATCATTGGCATCACCGTTGAAGGGTTCGCTCAGACGCTTTTCAATCAGCTCATCGGCCCTCGCAGAGCCAGGTGCCTGGGCAAACAGAGCCTGATTGCCGCCACTGGTGGCCAGTGAGAAATAGGTCAGATGCCGCTGCATGCCGGGTGGCTGGATCGTGTAGTTGCCGCCTTGCCAGTCAGGGTCCTGGCGGATCGCCTGGGTCAGCATGCGGCGCAGCATCCAGTTGCGGCCAGACATGGCAGCCGGCAGGCTGGCCATCGGTACGACAGCATCCATGAAGCCAGGATATTTACCGGCCCAAAGCCAGGTCTGCATGCCGCCCATCGAGTTGCCGATCACCAGCCGCAGATGCTTGATACCAAGCCCTTCAGTGACCAGGTGGTACTGCGCGTGGACCATGTCGTCATAGTTGTACTGCGGGAACTGCGCGCGCAGTCCGTCGGATGGGCGCGTGGATTTCCCGGTGCCCAGGGCATCGGGCAGGATGAGGTAGTAGCGGGTCGCGTCCAGTGGCTGACCGGGCCCATACAAGACTTGCGC
>JAURMJ010000380.1 GCA_030830765.1 Quisquiliibacterium sp. | reverse complement strand
GCCGACCAGGCTCTGCGGGCAGGCACGTGCCGACAAGGCAGAAAACTGTGGCGAATCCGCCGGCACCGTCAGTCCCCAGAACAGCAGGCCGAGCAGCGCCAGCCCGCTCGAGGCTGACGCAAGCAGGGGAAACAGTGCGCACATCGCGCCGGATCCCAGCAGTGCAAGCGCCGCGACCCGTGCCCCCCCAATCCGGCGTGACCACAGGCCGCCCAGGATGCAGCCCGCACCGCCGATGCCAATCACTGCAAATGACCAGGCAGAGATCGAAGTCTTGTCGACCAGCAGCGCCAGCAGCATCGGCACAATGGTCCAGAACGCATAAAGCTCCCACATGTGTCCGAAATAGCCAAAGGCCGAAGCGCGGAAGGCCGGAATGCGGAATGCGTGAATGACGGCTCCCCAGCTTGGTCGACTGCCCGGGGTTGGTGTCTTGATCTGCGGACCATCGCCAAGCCGGAAGACAATTGCCGCCCCCAGCAGCGCCAGCGCTGAACTGGTCAGCACAACGGTCTGCCATTGCCAGGTTGCGCCGACGCTGCGCACCCCGTGGGGCAGGGCAGTGCCCAGCGTCAGCATGCCGACCAGCCAACCCAGAACCTCGCCAGAACGTTGCGGCGACCAGCCGACGACCAGTTTCATCCCGAGCGGGTAGATACCCGCCAGTGAAATCCCGGTCAGGAATCGCCAGACCAGTGCGCTGTTCAGATCGTGAGCGAGCAGTGCGAAACCGGCGTTGGTGGCCGCGCCGATCAGTCCACACAGCGCGACAATCCGGCTGGCGCGGAAACGATCAGCCAGTCCGGAAATCGAAAAAGCTAGTGTGCCGACAATGAAGCCCAGCTGGACGGCGCTGGTCAAGTGACCAATCTGCGCGGCGCTCAGTGTCCAGTCGCGCATCAGCGCGTCGGCCGCTGCGTTCGCGCTGAACCACAATGAGGTGCAGAACAGCTCTGCGATGACAATGGCTGCAATGGCGAAGCTCTCCGTGCCAGGGCTCAGTCGCAGGGAGCGTGCATCGCGGGGGGGCAGGGAGGAGCTCATCGAGCAAGTTTACGCGCGCCCTCCGCGCTGATCCGCTGGGTGGTTCGCGAGCCGAAACAGACTGAGCCATTTCATCGGTGATTGACGGCATCATCGAGCCCATCAGAACACGGGCCATTTTTCGGGAGATAAGGCTTGCAGGCATCAGAACAAGGCTGGGATCTTGAAGTCGATGTTGTCGTCCTGGGCGCAGGGGCCGGCGGAATGACGGCGGCCCTGGTCGCCGCACTCGAAGGGCAGCAGGTTCTGGTGCTCGAGCATGGACCGCGCGCCGGCGGTACGACCGCACGCTCGTCGGGTACCGTCTGGATTCCGGATAATCCGCTGCAAAGACAGGCTGGTATCAAAGGGGATCGGCAGCTTGCGCAGCAGTATCTGGATGCCTTGGTCGGTGATCGAGCCGATCGCATCTTGCGCGAGACCTTTCTTGACGCAGCGCCGCAGATGATCGACTACCTGCAGGCTCGCACCGATGTGCATTTTCGAATGTATGCGCATGCCCCTGACTATCGCCAGGAATTGCCGGGCGCTGCCCTGGGTGGCCGGCCGATTGAACCGATGCCGTTCGATGGCCGAACACTGGGCAAGGCATTCGATCGTCTGGACTGGCCGCTGCCCGAGCTGATGCTGTTTGGCGGCATGATGCTGACGCGCGGCGAGGCGGCGACCTTGCTTCGCGTCGGGCGCTCCTGGTCTGCGACCTGGCTGGCTGTCAGGCTCGTGCTTCGCTTTGCCATGGATCGGCTGCGGTTCAAGCGCGGAACGCGTCTGGTGCTGGGCAACGCGCTCGCAGGGCGGTTGCTGCGCAATCTGCTCGAGCGCCAGGTGCCGGTCTGGTTCGAGGCGCAGACCGAATCACTGATCCGAGAAGGCGACGAGCTGACCGGTCTTGTCGTCAGCCATCAGGGGCGGCCGCTGCGCGTGCGGGCCCGCAAGGCAGTAGTGATGGCCGGTGGTGGATTCCCCGCGAATGCGGCGTTGCGTGCGCAGCATTTGCCTGAACCGACGGCCCGCTACAGTTCAGCGCATTCCGGATCCATCGGTCGGACGCTGCAGCTTGCGCTTGAAGTCGGCGCAACCCTGGGCAAACCTGGCCGGGATAACGCGCTATGGTTTCCAAGCTCGATCGCAACCCGGGAAGATGGAACGACAGCGGTGTACCCGCACATTGTTCTGGATCGGGCCAAGCCGGGGCTGGTTGCGGTCAATGCTGCCGGGCATCGTTTCGTTGATGAAGCTGTTTCTTATCACGAGTTCTGTCGCGCAATGTACCGCGCCCATAGCCAGTCACCCTGCATCCCTGCCTGGCTGGTCTGCGATCGGCGTTTCCTCTGGAAATACGGGCTGGGCATGATTCGCCCGATGACGCCGTTCCTGGGGCGCTACCTGCGCAATGGCTACCTGCACCGTGCCGATTCCGTCGAGGCGCTTGCGGCTCAGATCGGCGTTGACCCGGCTGGATTGCTTCAGACCGTGCGCCTGAACAATGAGAACGCGCGCACGGGGAT
>JAURMJ010000379.1 GCA_030830765.1 Quisquiliibacterium sp. | reverse complement strand
TTCAAGCCATCGGCCGCCGCAATTCTGCGGGTGAGCCGGATCGAATCGATCGCTACCTGTCGGTCCTCTTCGGAGGATAGGTAATTCGGCATGATCCGTGGCGCGGTCCCAGGGTCTGCATTCGCAATATGGATTGAGCCGCGTGATGTCGGTCGCAGATTACAAACTGATGCCGTGAAAGCGGGGAACTTGTGCAAGGGCTCACCGAACTTGTCTAATGACAGCGGTTGAACGTGATATTGGATGTTTGCCCGCTCCTGAGAGGGGTCCGACTTCGCAAATGCACCAAGCTGACTTGGAGACATCGTCATCGGTCCCCGCTTGTACAGCAGATAGTCCAGGCCCATCTTCGCCTTCCCGAACAAGCTGTTTGCCTGCTGGTTCAGCGTCACTGCATTGCTGACCTTGTAGATCGCGCGCAACTGGAGATGATCCTGCAGGTTCTCCCCGACTCCGGGTAACTCGACGCGGACTCGGACCCCCGCGTCATCAAGCACTTTCGGCGCGCCAAACCCGGACAACTCCATGATCTGTACCGTGCCGACCGAACCCGCGCTCAAGACAACTTCATGCGTGCATTGTGAGTACTTGCTTTTCCCGGGGGCTCCGCCAACTGTATATTCCACGCCATCAATTCGACCGGATCCGTCATCACGCAAGCGCAGACGGGTTACTTGGGCGTCGCTGACAATCTTCAGATTCGCCCGGTTCATCACCGGATTCAGGAAAGCCCGCGACGCACTCCAGCGAACCCCACGCCGCTGGTTGACCTCGAAATAACCGCAACCAAAGTTGTCACCCCGATTGAAATCATCCGTCGGTGGAATTCCGGCCTGCCCGGCCGCCTCACGAAACGCATCCAGCAACTCCCAGCTCAGACGCTGCGCCTCAACCCGCCATTCGCCCCCGTGACCATGCAAGGCATCCGGACTGCCGTCGTCACGCCGGTAATAGTCTTCGTGTCTAAGAAAATATGGCAATACTTCTTCCCAGGACCAGCCAGGATTACCCATTTTCGACCAGGCGTCGTAATCGCCACGCTGGCCCCGCATGTAGATCATGCCGTTGATTGACGAACACCCGCCCAGTACCTTGCCGCGGGGATAACCAATCGCCCTTCCATTCAGACCCGCCTCAGGCTCGGTCTTGTACATCCAGTCAGTCCGTGGATTGCCGATGCAATACAGGTATCCGACGGGTATCTGGACCCAGACGTAGTCGTCACTGCCACCCGCCTCAAGCAGCAGCACACGAACTGACGGATCTGCCGATAAGCGGTTGGCCAGCAGGCAGCCGGCCGTCCCGGCTCCGACAACGATGTAGTCGAACTGCTCCATTGATGAACCTCCAAAAGCCCGGTCCCGACCCTCACCACAAGGCTGTCGGCCGGACGAACCAGGTCAATGCATCATGATGATCTGACGGATCGATTCGCCACGAGCCAGTCGATCGAGCGCCTCATTGATATCGTCCAGGCGAATCCGCTCAGACAGCAGCTTGTCAACCGGAAGCTGACCGGCACGGTACATCGCGATGAAACGCGGCACGTCGCGCGTCGGAACACAGGATCCGATATAGCTGCCCTTGACCGTGCGTTCCTCGGCAATCAGGCTGACCGCCTGCAAATCCCATTTGTGCGCAGGGTTGGGCAAACCCGCTGTGACGGTCGTGCCGCCGCGTGCCGTGATCCGGTAGGCCAGCTCAAGCGCTTTGACGCTACCGGCCATCTCGAAGCTGTAATCGACGCCACCACCCGTCGCTTCCTTGACCTTTTCGATCACGTCCGGGTCGGCGGCATTGAAGCAATGTGTTGCGCCCAACGAGCGCGCGAACTCAAGCTTGGATTCAAGAAGGTCGACTGCAACAAGGGTCCTCGCACTGGCCGAAGCTGCCGCCAGCAAAGATGAAAAGCCGACACCCCCAAGCCCGACGACCGCTGCGCTGCTGCCGACCTCCATCTTTGCCGTATTCAGCACGGCACCGGCACCGGTCAGCACCGCGCATCCAAACAGAGCGGCCTCGTCCCAGGGCAGATCCGGATCGATCTTCACCACCGAGCGGCGCGAGACTGTTGCGTACTCGGAAAACGCGGCACAGCCCATGTGGTGATTCAAGGGGCCGTCAATTTCGTTACCAATCCCCGTGGCACCGGACACCGCACGCAAGCGCTTGTAGCCACCCAGCAGCGAACCACTGCCATTGGATTCGCCACCCGGGCCACACAACGCGGGTCGTCCGGACGTGCAGCTGAGGCAACCGCCGCAGCTGGGCCGGAACACCAGCACGACATGGTCACCAAGCTGGATGTCGCTGACGCCGGGCCCCATGCCGACCACCTCGCCAGCGGCCTCGTGCCCGACGACGATCGGCAGCGGCCAGGGTCGGTCGCCATTGATTGCGGACAGGTCAGAGTGACACAGACCGGCAGCATGAATCCTGATCAGCAGCTCCCCGGGCCCCGGCTCGGCAACCTCGACTTCCTCGATGGAAAGCGGACGGCTTTGCGCATAGGGCGCCGGCAGGCTCATCTGCCTGAGCACTGCGGCACGAACTCTCATGGTCTCTCCTCAGATACCGGCGATGCAAAGGTACTTGATCTCCAGATACTCGTCGATGCCGTACTTGGACCCCTCGCGCCCCAGACCTGACTGCTTGATCCCGCCAAACGGGGCAACCTCGGTCGATAGAATGCCGCTGTTGACGCAGACCATGCCGGACTCGAGATTCTCGGCCACTCGGAAGATTCGGCCAACGTCGCGCGAGAAGAAGTAAGAGGCCAGCCCGAACTCGGTATTGTTGGCCATCGCGACGACTTCATCATCGGTCTTGAAGCGGAACAACGGCGCGACCGGCCCGAAGGTTTCTTCACGAGCCACCAGCATGTCGGAAGTCACGTTAGTCAGGATGGTCGGCTCAAAGAACAGGCCACCGAGTTCGTGCCGCTTGCCACCCATGGCAATGCTTGCGCCCTTGGCAACCGCATCTGCGATATGGCTCTCAACCTTGTCAATGGCGGCCGGCTCGATCAGCGGGCCGATTGTCACGCCCTGCTCGGTGCCTGGCCCGACCTTGAACTGTGCAACCTTGGCCGCCAGCTTCTCGGCGAAGGCGTCATACACGCCGTCCTGCACATAGATGCGGTTGGCGCAGACACAGGTCTGACCCGCATTCCGGTACTTTGAGGCGAGCGCGCCCTCGACGGCAGCATCCAGATCGGCATCATCAAAGACGATGAAAGGCGCATTGCCGCCAAGCTCCAGCGACAGCTTTTTGACCGTGTCGGCCGACTGGCGCAGCAGAATGCGGCCAACTTCGGTGGATCCGGTAAACGAGACCTTGCGCACGATCGGGCTGGTGCAAAGCTCAAGACCAATTTGTGGCGCGTTCGGTGCATCGGCCGTCACAATATTGAAGACGCCCGGTGGAAAACCGGCCTCCTCGGCCAGTTGCGCCAGTGCGAGCGCCGACAGCGGAGTCGCCTCAGCCGGTTTGGCCACAGCCGTACAACCGGCCGCAAAGGCCGGCGCCAGCTTGCGGGTGATCATCGCGATCGGGAAGTTCCACGGCGTGATCGCCGCGCAGACGCCGATCGGCTGCTTGATCACCATCACCCGGCGGTCCGCTGCAAACGTGGGAATCACGTCGCCATAGGTCCGCTTGCCTTCCTCGGCAAACCATTCGACAAAAGAGTTGCCATAGGTGACTTCGCCCCGGGCTTCGGCCAACGGCTTACCCTGCTCGGTCGTCATCAGCAGCGCGAGATCGTCCGCATGCGCGTTGATCAGGTCGAACCATTTGCGCAGGATGTTGGCACGCTCCTTGGCCGTCTTGGACCGCCAGCCCGGCAACGCGCGATTGGCCGCCTCGATTGCACGACGGGTTTCATCGGCACCCATGTCAGCGACCTCGACGATGGTTTCGCCGGTGGCCGGATTCGTGACCTTGAAGGTCTTTCCTGAATCAGCCGGCACCCATTTGCCATCGATGTAGCCCTGGTTACGCAGCAGTTGCATTTCTTTCAGTTGCAGTGTCATTTCGGTATCCCCTGTTGTCTGCCTGTGCAGACCGAATCACTTCATCGTTGGCATCACGAATTCGGCGCCCGAGCGGATTCCCGCCGGCCAGCGCTGCGTGACTGCCTTGTAGCGTGTGTAAAAGCGCACACCTTCCGGACCGTGCATGTGGTGATCGCCGAACAGCGAGGCTTTCCAGCCGCCGAACGAATGGAAGGCCATCGGCACTGGGATCGGCACATTGATGCCGACCATGCCGATCTGCACGCGCGATGCAAATTCCCGCGCTGCGTCACCGTCACGCGTGAAAATCGCACAGCCGTTGCCGAATTCATGGTCATTGATGAGTCGCAAGGCTTCTTCGAAGCTGTCAACGCGCACGATGCCCAGCACCGGCCCGAAGATCTCCTCGTCATAGATGCGCATACCAGGCTTCACATCATCAAACAGGCAACCGCCCAGGAAAAACCCCTGTTCGCGCCCTTCCACCGTCAGACCGCG
>JAURMJ010000378.1 GCA_030830765.1 Quisquiliibacterium sp. | reverse complement strand
GACAAATTCGTCGGCATACGCTGCGCGCGCCGCATCGATGACTTCTTCATCACTGGCAGTCAGACGCCCATAGCGGATGTTCTCCATGACATCCGCAGAGAAGACCACACTGTCCTGCGAGACAAGCCCGATGCGTTCACGTAGCCAGTTTGGTGAAAGCGTGCGGATATCGTCACCGTCCAGCGTGATCCGTCCGTGCTGAGGATCGTAGAAACGCAGCAGCAACTGGAACACGGTCGTCTTGCCTGCTCCAGAAGGACCGACCAGCGCAACAGTTTCGCCGGCACCGATCTGGAGGGAAAGATCGGAAAGCGCCGGATCTGCCGGACGCGACGGGTAATGGAAACCGACCTGCTCCAGTGAGATGCTCGCGCCAGCCTGCCGTCTGCCGAAACCGCCAACCTCGCAGGACGCATGCTGTGCACCGAATCCGGTAGCCGCCACCGGCCTTGACAGGTCAACTCGAAGCCCGTCGACGTTCGGCGATCGTTGCAGTGTGCCGCGGACACCTGCACTGGCCGACGAATCGATGCGCTCCTGCCTGACGATGTGCGACTCCGAGTTGAGCAGTTCGAGCAGCCGCTCGGTTGCGCCGGCCGCTCGCTGGACGTCTCCGATCACCTCAGACAGGGCCCCGGTCGCACCGGCCACCATCGCCGCATAGAGCATGAACTGAGTGAGCAGTCCGACCGTCGTGCGCCCCTCCATCACCGCATGAGCCCCGGTCCAAAGCACCAGCACAATCGAACCGAAGACCAGCGAAATCGCGATTGCGGTCAGCAGCGCCCGGGCCCGGATCCGGCGCAGCGCGACCTGAAAGGCACGCTCAGTCGCCTGCGTAAACCGGTCCGACTCGAAATCCTCCCGCGCATAGGCCTGCACGATCTGAATCGCATTGAGCGTTTCACCGGCCAGCGCGCTCGAGTCGGCGACACGGTCCTGGCTTGCCCGCGAGAGCTTTCTGACCCGTTTGCCAAAGACGATGATCGGCAAGGTGACAAGCAGCAGCAAGGCCATGATCATCGTCGCCAGCGACGGACTTGTCACGACAAGCATTAACAGACCGCCGAGGAACAGCAGCAGATTGCGCAACCCCATTGACAGGCTCGTGCCGATCAGCGTCTGAATCAGCGTCGTGTCGGTGGTCAGTCGCGACAGCACCTCACCGGTCTTGAGCGTTTCGAAAAAAATAGGATCCTGGCCAAGCACCTTGCGATACACCGCATTGCGCAGATCATTGGTGACCCGCTCACCCAACCAGGAAACAAAGTAGAACCGAAGTGCTGTGCTGATTGCCAGCAGCATCGAGACCCCGAACAACCCGAGAAATGCCGCATTCACCTGCTGCGCACCCCCGTCGACGATGCGACCGACCTTCGGCGCTGAAAACCCGAGATCGACCATCTGCCGAAACGCCAGCGGCAGAGCGAGCGCGGCAGCTGCGGCCATCAGCAAGGCAAAGACGGCCGCAGCCAATCGCCAGCGATACTGCAGCACAAAGGGTCGCAGCGCGAAGAGCACACCCGGTGCGCTCAACGAGGCTGCCTCGCGGCCTGCCGCGGCTGGGTTGGGCGCACTCATTTGGGCACACTCCTGCCGCAGAAAAGGTGTGCATCGCCGTATGGCTGCCCTAGCTGCCCTAGCTGCCCGGACTGCGCAACGCCTGAAGTTGCTGCAAGCTCACGATGCAGGGGCCGATCTGCGCTCGGATCTGACCCGCAGATCTGATCAACCTTCGCGAACCCGGCCAGAACGCCGGAATCGGACCATGCAGGCGGCCTCGCAATCTGCAAGCGAAGCTTCATCATTCCCCAGCCGCCAACATCGCCAGCGCACGGCATGCTGTGCGCACCCCAGTGCGACCGCCTGATCGCAGCCGAGAGTCTGCTGGTGTTTTCTGAATGAAGTCTGCTCATCACCGTAAGTCAACGCAGTACGCCCCTGACAGGGGAATTCGTCGCCATGAAATTGTCGATCCGACTGGCGCAGACGGACCAGGAATCGATGGGATAGGTAAGCCCGATCCACGTACACTACCAGCATACAAGTCAACGTTAAGACCGCCTCAGTGCATGGCAATCTGGCGCGGACAAGGAGCAGCCATGCTGGAATGCAAAGTCTACGCAGCCAACGATCTGCGCGTCATCGAAGTCGAGATGCCACAACCGGGGCCGGGGGAGGTGCTGGTCCGCCTCGGCGCGGCCGGCATCTGCGGATCGGACATGCACTACTACTTCCACGGCGGCGTCGGCAGCTTTCGGATCCGCGAACCACTGACCCCGGGGCATGAAGCCTCCGGGCTGGTCGCCGCAGTCGGTCAGGGCGTCACGCGCGTCAAGCCGGGCCAGCCGATTGCGATCAATCCGTCCCGTGCCTGCGGCCAGTGCGCGGGTTGCCGCGAGGGGCGTGAGAACCTGTGCACAAACATGCGATTTCTGGGCAGCGCCAGTGTGTTTCCGCATATGCAGGGCATGTTCCGCGAATATTTCACGATGCCCGAGCAGCAGTGCGTTCCGGTCGACTCTGATGTCTCGATGCAGGAGATCGCGATGTCCGAGCCGCTGTCGGTCGCCTTGCACTCGGTACACCGGGCCGGCAGTCTGCTCGGCAAGACCGTGCTGATCACTGGCAGCGGCACGATCGGCTGCATGATGGTCATCGCGGCCAGGCTCGGGGGGGCACGCCGCATCGCGGTGACCGATGTGGTCGATCACCCGCTGGATGTCGCCCGGCAGGTTGGCGCCGATCAGACCGTGCGGATTGACCAGCTCGCCGAGGGCACAAGACTGTCGGATGTCATCGGCGAGCCGGACGTCGGCTTCGAGGTTTCAGGGGCTCCGCAGGCGCTGATCACCAGTCTGGAAACAGTGCGCCGTGGCGGCACAGTCGTACAGGTCGGTACGCTGCCCGCCGAGGGCATGCATCTGCCGGCCAACCTGGTCATGCAGCGCGAGATCGACCTGCGCGGATCCTTCCGCTTCGGCAATGTCTTTGAGCATGCGGTGGATGCGATTGCCACGCGCCGCGTTGATGTGCGGCCGGTCATCTCGGCCTCGCAACCACTGACCCAGGCTGAAGCTGCGATCAAGCTGGCCCGGGACAAAACCCGCAGCATGAAGATTCATCTGGTTCCCGCCTGATCAGCTCGACTGACGCCCGCCCGCAGATGCGTTCACGGTCCCCAATGCAGGGCATCTGGCCGATCCTGTTTGCGTTCTTCGACGCCCGCAACCGGCTCGATCGCCAGGCCATGCGTCGGCAAGCCCTGGCAGCCGTCGGATGGGGAGCACCCGGGGTCGCCATACTCGGGCTGGCGACAGAAGTCAGCAAGCTGTCGATCGAAGAACGTGAGCTGCTGATTGACTGGCTGGCTGAAGATCTCGATTCGCGCACTCCATTCGCAGTCACGATCCATGGCCAGACCGTTGCGCAGCAATGCTCAATGGCCGAATACGCGATCCGTCGTGGTGCCAGCTGGCTGATCCTGCAACCGCCCCCGATCGCGAGCACCGGTCAGCAGCCCGAGCGTTTTTACTTTGATTTCTTTGCGCAGGTGATGGACGGCCTGCCGGTGCCGGTCGGCATTCAGAACGCCCCCGAGTACCTGGGCATCGGCCTGTCGACTGAGGCCCTGCTCGAGCTGGCCACCCTGCGCCCGAACTTCACGGTGCTCAAGGGAGAGGCCTCGAGCATCATCATTGAGCGCACGATTGCCGCAACCCAAGGTCGGCTTTCAGTCCTTAACGGACGCGGCGGTCTCGAACTGATCGAAAACCTGCAGGCCGGCTGCACCGGCATGATCGTCGCGCCCGATACCGCCGATCATCAGCAACGCGTCCATTCACTTTGGACCCAGGGTCAGCAGCAGCAGGCCCGTGAACACTATGCCCGAACCCTTCCGGCAATCGTCTTCGCGATGCAGTCGCTCGAGACGCTGATCTGTTACGGAAAGCGCATCGCGGCCATCCGACTGGGACTGGGACAAGTCTTTGATCGCCATCCCGCGCTTGCGCCGACTGAGTTTGGGATGCGAATCGCGAACGAGCATGCGCGCCTGCTCGGCATGATCGACTGATTCTGCTGAACGCGTTCTGTCGAAACGCTTCGCTGACTTCACAGTCCATCAAACCTGATTGATTCTCTACAATCCGGCATTGTCCTGATCGTTGACCTCAAGGCATTCGGATGATTACCTTGAGTTCTTTTATCAGCAATGACGGCAGGATCATCCAGAATCACGGGCTGCCGAAAAAGATCAGTTATCCAGCAACACCATCTATTTGAGAACCGCCATGTCCACTGTCTCCCTGGTCCGCAACCCTACCCTGCGCCTGAACCCGGACGATGATGTCGTGATCGCAGCCCGGCCACTTGCGGCCGGCACACGCATCGAAGCTGAAGGCATCAGCTGCGCAGACTCGATCCCCGCCGGCCATAAGGTCGCCGTCAAGGCGATTGCCAAGGGTCAGCCGGTCAAACGCTACAACCAGATCATCGGTTTCGCGACGAGCGACATCGCGCCCGGCCAGCATGTGCATACGCAGAACCTGGCTTTTGAAATGTTCGAGCGCGACTATGCGGTCGGTGTCGACAAGAAACCGACCCCATCGGTCAGCGAACAGGCCAGCTTCATGGGCATCGTTCGGGCCGACGGTCGTGTTGCAACGCGCAACTATATCGGCGTGATCTCGACCGTGAACTGTTCGGCGACGGTGTCCAAACTGGTTGCGGCACATTTCACGACGGAGCGTATGAAGGACTGGCCGAACGTCGATGGCATCGTGCCGATCACGCATTCATCGGGCTGCGGGATGGACAGCGCAGGCGCTGGCATCGACCTGCTGCGCAAGACCATCGCCGGCTATTGCCGTCACGCGAACTTCGCCGGTATCGTGATCATTGGTCTGGGCTGTGAAGCCAACCAGATGGATGCGTTATTCCAGGCGCAGAACATGGCCGAGGGCTCCCTGCTCAAGCCGCTGATCATCCAGAACACCGGAGGCACCCGAAAGACCGTCGAAGCGGCCATCGCAGCGGTCGAGGAGATGCTGCCAAAAGCTAATGCCGTCACCCGTACGAAGGTGCCGGCCAGCCACATCACAATCGGCCTGCAATGCGGTGGCTCGGACGGTTACTCGGGCATTACAGCAAACCCGGCACTGGGCGCAGCCTGCGACCTGCTGGTCGCACACGGGGGCACCGTGATTCTGTCCGAGACCCCTGAGATCTACGGTGCCGAACACCTGCTGACCCGTCGCGCGGTGTCCCAGGAAGTAGCCGACAAACTGATTCGTCGTGTCAAGTGGTGGGAAGGCTATACCGAGCGTAACGACGGCAGCATGGACAACAACCCGTCGCCGGGCAACAAGGCTGGCGGCCTGACAACGATTCTCGAAAAATCGCTGGGCGCCGTCGCCAAGGGGGGCACCAGCAATTTGCAGGCGGTCTACGAATATGCCGAGGCGGTGCGCGCGCGCGGCTTCGTCTACATGGATACCCCGGGCTACGACCCGGTCAGTGCCACCGGTCAGGTCGCTGGCGGCGCCAACCTGATTTGCTTTACAACCGGACGCGGCAGCGCCTATGGCTGCGCCCCGGCGCCGAGCCTGAAGCTGTCAACCAACACCGCGCTGTGGCAGCGCCAGGAAGAGGACATGGACATCAATTGCGGCGAAATCGTCGACGGCCGCGCCAGCATTGCCGAGATGGGGCAACGCATTTTTGAGCTGATGCTGCAGACCGCCTCAGGCCAGGCCAGCAAAAGCGAGCGCCACGGCTATGGCCAAAATGAATTCGTACCCTGGCAAGTCGGCGCAGTGATGTGAGCCCGACAAATCACCCATGAGCCACACCATTTCCGCCGACACCCTGCGCGCTCAGGTGGCCCGCATTCTTGAGAAAGCGGGCAGCTTGCCTGCCGAAGCGGCCCAGGTGGCCGACAACCTGGTGATGGCCAATTTGAGTGGTCACGACTCGCACGGCGTGGGCATGGTGCCGCGCTATGTCGATGCCGTCCTCGAAGGCGGCCTCAAGCCCAATACCGGCATCAAGCTAAGCCTCGACGGCGGCGCCATGCTGAGCATCGACGCACAGCAGGGCTACGGACAGATCACCGGGGTGCAGGCCATGGAGCTGGCGATGGCGCGGGCGCGGCAGCACGGCAGCTGCGT
>JAURMJ010000377.1 GCA_030830765.1 Quisquiliibacterium sp. | reverse complement strand
CCACCCACCGTCTCGGCCTTCACGCCATCCAGGATCCAGCTGACCTTCGGATTGCTCCTGGCATCAGGATTGATCCGGTAATGCGACCCGACAAAGTTGCCCTGCGCTGTGAAGCCGACTCCGACAAGCTTTTGCGGCGGCCGCGCATTGCGCCTCCAGAGCCCGCCGTACTGCGCGTCGAACTGGTTGTAATACTCGCCAGGCTCGGCAGCCCAGGCGCGGATACCACCCTCGCCACGACGGATCTCGATCACGCCGTCTTGCGCAGGATCCAGGGCGATCTTCCAGTAAAAACCGTTGCCGCCCAGATAAACCAGGCGCCCGCCGGCATCGCGGTAGGTCTGCAGTGCGTCGAGCATCTGCGGTGTGTGATATTCCGGATGCGAACCGGTGACCACGACGCTGTACGGATCGAGTAAGGCCCGGCCTTCATGATGCAACTCGTAGTCGGTGATCAGATCCACCTCATAGCCCTTGGCAGCCAGCCACATCAGCAGATGGCTGTCAGCCGGGTAGTGGCGCAGCCCCGAACTGCGGATGTCCGGGTACGGATAGGTGATGTAGCCGACGCGCAGATTGAGCATCGGGCGACGCCAGCTGACCACGGCAATTCCCGAACCATCGGTGTGATAGTTGTAGGTGGACAGCCCATAGTCCCGATGCTCGCCCGGGTTGTACGGGTAGGCCTTCCAGGCCTTCGCCTGCTCCACGTAAGCGGCTCGCCATTTTTCGTCGCTCATCCATTCGGGGCGCGCATGGTTGCCGTAAATCGTGTAGGTGTACGTCGACACCAGGACCGCAATCTTTGCGTTGGCCGTGCCCTTGGGCGGAACCACAAAGAACGGAATGTTCTCCTGAGCCTCACCCGCAGAAAGCATCAGCGCGTAGGCGTCCGACCTGAATCCATCCGGAATCGTGATTTCATGGGTCGCAGGCCAGCGGCAGTCAGCCAGATCATCATCATGAAAATGGATCGCAGCATATTGCTGTGGTGCATGGCGAAAACAATGCTCCTCGCCGGTCCAGTTTGAGCCACGCATCGCACGTGTCGGCGTGTTGACCAATTCGCCATGGTGAGCATGCGGACTCGTATCGACGATGCGGCTGCTTTGCATCTGCTGCGAAAAATCCCAGGCCCCGAGACAATGGTCCGGCTGCTCCAGGGCGACGGTCTTCGCACAGTCATCGGGCCCCAGCGCGCAGCTCAGCAAGACCGGGTTTTCGAGCTTGCCGTTAAAGCAGTCAACGGGGAAGGAATCGCTGGCACTGGCAAGGCTCATCGCGCGGGACGAATCCAGATGAACCGAGACCCCAGGGTGCAGCTCAAGGCTGATTGTGCGGTTGGAAAGGGTTTCTTTGCAGCTTGTCGTCAGCTCGCAGCGGCGCGCGTCAGTATCGATGCTCAGCCTGATGTGACTCCATTCATGGAGCTGTAACGGAGATTCGATGAGCAGGCTTTTCAGACCCTGGCTGGTGCCAAAGCGCGCCTGCAGCTGAAGGTCTGGGGTCAACTCCAGTTCAAGACCTTTGCCGCTGTCGTCCAGGGAGGACAGGAGTACCTGACGCCGCGACAGGGCGAGCGTCGGCTGGAGTGTGAGTGACACGCTGCAGTTTGTCACTCCGTTCATCAGCCCGACTGGGCCGAGGGTTGCGTAGGATCCAAGCGGCACCAGCTGCGGTCCCGGTTCGTTGATCACTCGCACAGCCACGCTGACCGGTTCAACACTCACCCCACCGATCTCTGGATTGGGGTCTGCACAGATCACGCGAACCACCTGCGCTTTGACAGGATGAGCTGTCGCGTTGGCGACATGAAAACGCAGCGTCTGGCCAGGACGGGCTGACAGGCTTTCGGCATATCCAGCGAGGGGCAACATTTGAAACTCCAGTCAGTTCAAGGCAGGCGCAATGGTGCTGCTAGTCATACTTGAAGGTCAAGGCGATGCCATGCCAATTGCCCGACGTGTGATCTTGGTCAGCCTTACCATCCTTCCTGCAGGATCCGCAGAAAGTCCGACTCACTGGTCTGTCGTGGATTCCAGCGCGAGTAGTCGGCCTTAAAACAGTCTTGCGCGATGCTTGGTAAAGACTCGACATCGATTCCCGCATCCCTCAGTCGGCTCGGAATCTGCAGGTCACTGCAGAGTTGTTCGATGGCTTTGATTGCCAATTCGGGCGCCTGCTTGTCTGACATTGGCTGGGCGCCGTAGCCCATGGCCCGGGCGACCTTTGCATAACGCTCCTGGGCGGCGGGCGCATTGAAGCGCGCCACGTGTGTGAGGCAAAGTGCGTTTGAAAGGCCATGCGAGAGGTGATATCGAGCCCCGATGAAACGTGCAATGCAATGCACGTTTCCAAGACCCGTCTGACCGAAGGTCATCCCGGCAAGACACGAGCCGACCAGCATGCGCAGACCTGCCTCCAGATCGGTCCGATCGGCGACGAAGCGTCGAATATTGCCGCTGATCAGTTCGATGGCCTGCAAGTTAATTGCATCGGTGATCAGGTTCGCCTGTCGCGAGATGAATGATTCGAATGCGTGGACAAAGGCATCGATCCCGGCATGAATGGAAACATGGGCCGGCAGGCTGGCCAGGACCGTCGGATCCAGAATCGCCTCGCTGGCCGGGTTCAACCGTGCATGGCGGATCGACATTTTCCGACCGCTTTGGCTGTCTGTGATGACGCAGGAACCGGACACTTCGGAGCCGGTGCCGGCGGTCGTCGGAATGGCGATCAGCGGCAAGGGGGGCTTTGCAAACTTCTCAATTCCCTCGTAGTCATGAATCCGACCGCGATTGGTCGCCAGGATTGCTGCTGCTTTGGCCACATCGATTGAACTGCCGCCGCCGATCGCGATGACAAGTTCAGCGTCGATGCGCTGGCATTGGGCGTCAGCTGTGCTGACTGCATCGCTACCCGGATCGGGTTCAATGTCACTGAACGCGGTCCACGAAAGACCAGCCTGATCGAGCTGTCGGGTGAGAGCCGAGAAGACCGGAGCGTGGCGCAGCACCGGATCAACAACGACAAACGTCCGCTTAATTGCACGTGCTGCGAGCAGTTCCCCGATGATTCGAGTCGAGCCGATGCCCATATGAATCCGGGTAGGGCAAAGATAGCTGCTGAAGCTGGATGACATCGCAAGCCCTTCTGTGGTTGGTCGATCAATGAGGTGGTCGGCGATGCTGCATTATTTCAGGTGCATTCACCCGCCGAGTACAGTTGACCGCATGGCGACTCGCTTTGCGGAATATCCGACGGGATGGAGGCAAAAGATGGAATCATTCATTTGAGGTGCTATGAATCGACTTGACATGCAATTGCAACGGCTTGGTTTTGATCAGGTCAATCGAGGCAGATCCAGCAATGGACTGGTACTGGAGTTGCACAAGCCCGCCAAGCCTGCGTATCTGCTTGAGGTCTGGCGTGCGGTCCAGCGTGATCTGGGTCTTCCCCCTCCGGCGCTGGCGATCTCCGGCATGGATGCCTATCAGGTCTGGTTTGCGACCTCTGCCCAGCTGAAACCAGCGCAGGCGTTCGATTTTCTGAGCGGTCTTTGCAATCGGTATCTAAGTGAATTGCCGGGCGAGTCCATGAGGATCTGGCCGCAGCCAGCAGCTGACGCTTCAGGGCAAGCGTCAGCCGATGCGATGGAGGTCCCGCCCAAGAAACTGGCTGATGGCCGATGGAGCGCATTTGTGCTCCCCAGCCTGATTGAAATGTTTGAGGACGAGCCGTGGCTTGAAATCGAACCCGGGGTCGACGCGCAGGCCGATCTGCTTGCACGCGTCGAGCCCTTTGGCATTGATGAGTTCAATGCCGCACTG
This sequence comes from Quisquiliibacterium sp., assembly GCA_030830765.1. Lineage (GTDB taxonomy): Bacteria > Pseudomonadota > Gammaproteobacteria > Burkholderiales > Burkholderiaceae_E > Quisquiliibacterium. The sequence continues at coordinate 1,397 of JAURMJ010000377.1, read as the reverse complement.
CAATTGCTCAGCCCTGAGAAGATTCAGGTTCCAGCAACGATGCCGGTTCGGCAGGCGGCTGCTGAGGCAGGGGCGTCCGCGGCGCGGGCTCGCGAATTTCTTCTATCTGTGATGGATGACCAAAGCCTGGCAATCGATCTGCGTGTGCAGGCTGCCGTTGCCCTGCTTGCTGCCAGCAATGCCAGTTGAACCGGTGTAGAGCGGTGAACTTGTCTATGCGGGTTACTTTCTAGCAGGGGGAATAAGTCCGCTTGTCAACTTGACCGAGACTTATTCGGGATGTTCTCATCGCCTCGCGCCTTACATCTTTTTTGTAGGGCCATAACTTACAAATAATTCACTGGAGGAGATGCATCATGCTGAAAACACTCAGTGTTGGCGCTGCCGTGCTTTTTGCAGCCGGTCTGACCACAGCAAGCCTGCCCGCACATGCCGAAAAGCTGAAGTTTCAGACCAGCTCCAACGCCAGCCATCTGTCCCTGGCGATCCTGAACCGGGATTGGGTGCCCAAGCTCAAAGAGCGGACGCAAGGGCGCTGGGAGATTGAACTGCTCCCGATCAAGGCAGTGGTGCCTCACCGGGAGACTCCGCAGGCTGTTGCCAAGGGCATCCTGGACGGTGATATGACCGCGGTCAGCTATTTCGCTGGCAAGGATGCGGGCTTTGCGCTGCTCGGTGACCTGATCGCCGGATGGGACAAGGTAGATCAGCAGAATGACTACTGCCGGAATGGCGGCGGCAAGGAAATGCTGCAGAAGTTGTTCGCAAAATACTTCCCGGGCGTCACCGTGATTGCCTGTGGGGCCTACAACAAGGAGGCCTTCGTCTCAAAGGTTCCAATCAGGACCGTTGATGATCTGAAAGGCAAGAAGATCCGCTCGCCTGAAGGCCTGGCTGCAGACGTTTTCCGTCGTGTTGGAGCCGCTCCGGTCTCCCTGCCGACCTCCGAGACCTATGGCGCGCTGGAAAAAGGCGTGATCGACGCCGCGGACAACTCCGCCTACGCCAACAATGATGCCAATGGCATGCACAAAGTGGCCAAATTCCCGATCTATCCGGGCATCCACTCCATGCCGATGTTCCAGTTCACGATCTCGACCAAGGTCTGGAAGAAGATGTCCGAGCAGGATCGTAAGACGTTCGAGACCTGGTTCAACGAAGCCTACGACGCTTTGGCAAAGGCGATCGATGCTGAAGATGAGCGCTTGGTCGCTCGTGACAAGGCCGGCAAGGACATCACCGTGATTGACTGGGCACAGAGCGAGCGCGACAAGTTCCGGTCAATCGCTGAGAAGGCCTGGGCGGATGTTGCCAAGAAGTCGCCGCTGGCCAAGGAGGCCTATGAGTCCGAGACGAAGTACATGCGAGCCAAGGGGCTGCTGAAGTAATCGACCGCT
>JAURMJ010000042.1 GCA_030830765.1 Quisquiliibacterium sp. | reverse complement strand
TCAGCACCTGGTCGCCGGCTCGCGCGGCGGCTTGGGCGATGGCCGCGCCGATGCCGCCCCGGCTGGCGCCGACCACCAGCCACTTTCTGCGCCTGACGGATGCATCTGGTTGCCCGGCTGATGTACTCATAGGACGAATCCTCCCCCGGAAAGATTGAATGTCGACCCCGAGGCATAGGCGAAGCGACCCGACAGCAGGTCGAGAATCGGTTCGGCGATTTCCTCGACGGTGGCTTCCCTGCCACAGGCGATCGTTGCGCGAATCGCGGCTGCGGTGTCAGGATCGGACAACACCTGGGCCGTCATATCGGTGCGGGTCATACCCGGCCGGACCGAAAACACCCGGATCGCTTCGCGGGCCAGTTCCTTCGCCGCACCGATGGTGAACGCATCGACAGCCGCCTTGGTCGCCGCATAGATCGTCTTATGTCGACGCCCGCCGATCGTGGCAGCCATGGATGAGACGTTCACGATGACGCCACCGTTTCCGCCGTGGCTCAGTGCGGCTCGACGAACAAATTCGCTGCAGCTGGTGATCAGACCGATGGCGTTCACGGCGAAGGTCTCGGTCAGATCCTCGTGCGTGATGCGTTCGATCGGAATGGCGCCCCGATCAATACCGGCCGAGGTCACCAGTGCGCTGGGTCGCCCGAGCGTTTGCTCTGCCTGTGCAAAGAAACTGGACTGGCTGGCCGGATCGCGGACATCGAGTTCGATCGGATGAATCGATCGGCTCCAGGGCTGCGAGTGATCAAGCTCGGGACGGTGGCGGTGATAACCGACTGCGACCTGCCAGCCTTGGCAGGCAGCCAGGCGTGCCACATGAAAACCGATCCCTCGGCTGCCACCGGTGACAATCAGGATCCGGGCGTTGGCCGGTTCGGCGCCCGCGCGCTCAGTGGAATGCTCGGTACCGATCATCTGAACGATCCTAGAGCCTTTCGCGAGGCGCGCTGGTCAGAGGCATTCGGCGGTCTGCAGAAACATGATCTGCCCCTCACGCGTGCGTTCAGCCGCGCACGGGTGACCATGGAAGACGGCATGAAACATGGCAAGCAGGTGCTCGGCTGCCCATGTTCTGGACTGACCTTGGGTCAACATGGCGGACAGATCGACATCGATATCTTCGCCCCAGCGTTTGACCGTCGCCGGGTTGCCACAGACCTTGACGATCGGGGTCAGCGGGCATCCTGAAGGATTGAATACACCCATGGCGAACAGTCCGATCGTGGCGCCCGAGACTGCCATTGCGGTCAGTGACAACGGACTGAAGAAGGGCGTGTCCATGAAGTGCAGTCCAGGGCGGGTGGGTCCTTCACCGAAGGGCAGGGCCGAGACGAACGGTGAGGATCCGGTCTTGCTGACTGCACCCATCGATTTTTCGATCAAGGTCGTCAATCCCCCGGCCAGATTCTCAGGCGTCGGGTTGACGCCCCGATAGTCCTGTTTGTCGTCCTCGTTCATCAACCGTTCGCGGGCTGCGATGAACTGGAGAATCTGCTGGCGGGTGACCGGGTCCGGGGTGCGTCGCTCGATGACAGGCTCGGCGCCGATGAACTCAGCCGTTTCAGACACTACTGCGGAACCGCCCTTGGCGATGATCAGATCCGTGACATCGCCGATCACGGGGTTGCTGCAGACTCCGCTCGAAACGTCACTGCCGCCACATTCGAGCGAGAGGAACAGGTCCTGGATGGCGATCGGGCTGCGGGTTTGAGTCAACCCCTGTCGAAGTGCTGCGAGCACCCGGCGGCCTTCGTTGATCGCGGCCTGTCGCCCCTGCTGCTCCATGAAGGCAACCACCTGGACGGGCCGGCCGATCGATTGTGTCTGCGCACGCCAGAATTTCGCGGTCGCAGCATCGTGGACCACGAGCAGCGTTGCTCCGACATTGGGGTGCTGAAGAATCCGGTGTAACTGTCGGGTCAGGCCCTGCTGATCTGCACCGCGCAGACCGCGGGGATAGGCGCCGCTGACAAGCAGCGCGCTTTCATCGGCGGCAGCGATGTCCGCAGCAAAGCGGTCAGTCAGTGCGACTGTGGATAGAACGAGCAGCAGGTTGCGACAGCCGACTCGGCCGTCATCGCGTCGAAAGCCCTGCCACTGGTAGGTCGTTGCAGCTTCAAGCAGCAGCGGTTCAGGGGCTGAGGGGCTAACGACAGTTGTGGACATGGACATGCTGCCCCGGTTCAATATCGGCGAGGCTGAGGCCGATCTGAACGCCGTATTTGATGACTGGCGCACCCTGAGGAATGCGACAAATCGCGAACTTGTGACCGAAGGCGATTCCGGGCTCGATTGCCTTGCCATCAGACAACCGGGTCTGCTCCGCGCGATCGTCGATCAGCGTGGCGACATTGTCATCAGGATGAAGCAAAAGAAAGGCTCGGCCCGGCTCGGTCATTGTCGGTTGGATGCAAATGAGTGGCGGCCGGCAGGGATGCCGGCCGCCGGGTGAAGACTCAGACGATCACTGCAAAAGCCGCTTGTTGCGGGCAGCGACCTGCGCCTCCGCTTCCGCTACGGATTTTTCGAACTTCTTGAGCCACTCGTCTCCATACTTGCCTTTGAACCAGACCTTCATTTTGTCGCGGGCAGCAACAAACGTGGCCTTCTCGGCGGCGGTGGGGACATAGACCTTGCCACCCTTCTCCATGAAGGTCTTCATCGC
>JAURMJ010000376.1 GCA_030830765.1 Quisquiliibacterium sp. | reverse complement strand
CGTGACCGCAGCCTTGCAGGTGTATCGGGATCTGCTTGAGAGCACATTGCAACGTACCCGAGGATCGCGCGCTCCCATTCGCCTGCTGTACATCGACGGTGAAGACCTGGACGGGCATTGTGCGGAGCTGGCAAGACGCTTCGGCATGCGGCTCGAAAGACAGGTTGGGGCTGATCTTGGACAACGTATGGCCAATGCCCTTGAGGATCAGTTACGCGACGCACGACTGCCGGTCCTGATCGGCTGCGATCTTCCTGTCATTGATGCGACATATCTTGACGCCGCATTTGACGCGCTCGCTTCACACGATGCAGTGTTTGCGCCGGCCGAGGACGGGGGGTATGGCCTGGTCGGACTCAGGAGAATGATTCCGGAGTTGTTTTTCGACCAGCCGTGGGGAAGCAGTCAGGTCATGGCGCGTGCCCGTCAGTCCTTGCGGGGGGCTGCAGCGAGCTGGTGTGAGCTCGATGAGGTCTGGGATGTTGACGAGGTCTGCGACTTGGAACGCTGGCTCGATTCGAGATGAACGCAGGCGGCGTTCCTGCTGCGGGCTTTCAGACATGCCACAGATCCGGTGCGTGCGACCGCATTCCAGTTTCGCGGCAGGCGCCGCTCAGGCTGCTGCGCGGGGTTGACCCGGTTCGCTGCCGTGCCCCTGGGAAATCAAACCATGTTGAATCGACCGCGCAAACAGTGTCTCGATGGGCATCGCGATACCAATCAGATCGCCCTGCACATGGTCCACGCCCAGAGATTTGAGATGCTCGTAGATATCCCGGCTGTGCACGTGTTCGGCAACGATGCGCACGTTCAGATGCTGCGCGACCCGAACCGTTGACAGCACGATCTCTTGGTCGATTGGGTCATTGACCACATTGCGAATGAAGGCACCGTCGATTTTCAGGTAGTCCAACTGGAAGCGTTTAAGGTATTCGAAAGTGGCCAACCCAGTGCCGAAGTCATCCAGCGCAATGCCGAAGCCATCGGCCTTGAGTTCATCGACAAGTCTTGAGGCAGCGACCGGGTTACGGATCGCTTCACTCTCCGTGATCTCGAAGACAATCTTGTCTGCCGGAATTGCACACAGCGCGCGCTGCTCCCGAATGAAGGATGCAATCATCGCATCGCTCATCGTCATACCAGACAGATTGATCGAGCATTTGTGGGTGCGTGCCAGTGCATCCTGGTTGGTGGCCAGCCAGGTGAATACTTTCTGGATGACCGAACGATCCAGGGCAACGGTCATCTGCGCTTGCACGGCCAGCGGCAGGAATTCTGGTGGACGAATCAGCGCACCGTCGCGGTCGCGCATGCGGGTCAGGATTTCGTAGGACAGACTGGCTGGGGGGGCCAGCGGGTCAAGGATCTGCTGCGCATAGACCTCGAGGTGACGGTCCTTGATTGCTGTGCGAAGGTGCTCAATTTTGCCCTGATGCGAACGCCGGGCATCGATCATCGCCTGAGAGAGCGGCTCAACGAATAGCTTAGGCTCCTGGGCGCTGGCGGCAATTGCCATGGCATCGGATAGTGATAAGAGGATGTCCTCGGCCGTGATGAAAACCTGTCTGTCGATCAGCAGGCCACCGATGCAGGCCTGCAGTCGCAGGCTCCCATGTTCGGCGCGAAATACCTGACTGTTCAGTCTGGTGTAAAGATCTCGTGCAAGTGAACGAACCTGGCCGGCAGTGTTACATGAGGCGATCAGCGCAAATCGTCCCGAGGACAGCCGCGCGGCAATGGCACCTTGTGCCTGTGATCCGAGCAATGACGCGACACTCTGTTCCAGGGACAGTGCCTGGATCGGGCCGCACAGATCATGGATGGTATCGAAGTTGGTCACATGAATACCGATCAGACCGTAGTGTGGACGTTCGGGGTGAGCAAGACGTTCACCAAGCTCGGTGAGCAACCCACGATCATTGAGCAGGCCGGTTGTCAGATCCTGGCGCACCTGTTCTGCAATGTTGGACAATGCCTGCAGCCTGTCGGCTCCGATTGCCTGCATCAGCAGGGCGACGATCGATGTGCTGAGAATGAGTGTGGACGCCTCGACAGGCGCCAGCGGGTTGAGGGTGATGGCTGCTTCACTGGTTCGCACGGCCAGCAACGGCAGACTGCTGATCGACAGCGTCAGCGCGAGGACACGTTCGTTCTGACGGATCGCACCGAGTCCAATTACCGGGACAAATAAAAACAGAGAAAGCCCGGAATAGGTTGAGAACCCTGCGCGGGCCAATGTGAGACTGAACAAGGCGATTGCAACGCTGGCTGCAAGTGTCGGCACATCGAACGGCATGCTCAAGGCAGTGCCCAGCCCGGAGCTCGGCCCGGGGAAGGGTGCAGGGCGAAGAGGGGCGGTGCCGTTTGTGGACCGCAGCAGGGCCAGCAGTGCGGGGGTGATTAAGAGGAGGCCCAATGACTCAAGAAGCCACCAGATCAGAGCGATTTGGACTGGGCTTCCTGGGCTAGGAAAGGCGCTGGCGTACAAGGCCGTGGTGATGATCGCTGCGTTGACTGGCGCGCAGACCAGCAGCGCCGATATGACAAAGCGAACCAGCGCATCGATACGGAAATCTGCAGGTTTCCAGCGCGCCAGGCGTCGCATCAGTTCGAGGGTCAGCAGCGGACCGATGACTGTGCTTGCAAGCGTTGCCACGCCAAGCAAGATACTCTGTGTATGGACGTAGGACCATACCGCTGCCGCAACAGCTGCCGGCAACATCCAGGTCCTGCCGTAGCGCCAGCCGAACGCCAATGCAATGGCCGACGCCGGCCAGAGCAGAAGCTGAAAAATGGTTTCACCGGCCAATGCATGCGCAAGCGCGCATGCAAGGAACGAAACGGCAGCGATCAGTAAAACTCTGGTTGAGCGCACGAACGCTGTGTTTGAGTTGTCTTCGAGCGTATGCAAGGGGGCGCGTGGCGTCGGTTTTTAGGGGTTGCCTGTTCCTTTTTGAGGGGACAGCGCCGCCTCGAGGCTCAAGTATAGAAGCAAATGTTCAGGTTGAATGCGCAAAATGACAAGGGCGACCCCGCAGGGCCGCCCTTGGTCATGCCGACGCGGTGAGGCGACAGCTTGTTACGGTTCAGGCCGCGAGAAGCTGGCGCAGCACGAAAGGCAGGATTCCGCCGTGACGGAAATACTCGACCTCGATGCTGGTGTCGATGCGCAGCAGCAGCGCAACACGCTTTTCCGAGCCATCTGCACGACGGATTACCAGCGTGGCGTCCTGTTGGGGCTTGATGTCGCCGTCCAGGCCTTCGAGATCGTAGGTCTCGTTGCCGGTGATGCCCAGGGTGTCGACTGAGTCCTTGCCCTTGAACTGCAAGGGCAATACGCCCATACCGACCAGGTTCGAGCGGTGGAT